>CAZPCG010000511.1:0-2053 GCA_964584875.1 uncultured Spirochaetota bacterium | reverse complement strand
TCAAGTATCCTGGTCACTCTGTCTACACTTTGAGGGGGATGACAGTTCTGCACCATCCTCCCTAAAACCGACTTTGTCCTCAGAAAGATCCTGTCCTTACCCTCGCTGTAGTACTTTACCCTGTCTTCACCGTCTATCAAGGTTATGTCTACCGGTAGTGTATTCAACAGGGTCACAAGTTCCTTCAAGGAAAGCTCACCCGAGGGGAGCGCGATACACCCATCCTCGCCTATGCGGGGCTCCTCGGTGTAGGCCCTTAAAAGCTCATCAGCGAGGGCGTCGGTTTCCTTCGGCTTCTCGATGAAAGCATATCCTGCCTTCTCACTCTCCTTCAAAACCTCGGCCCACTCATCCACGCTCAATTTTTCCATGGAAGTTGGAAAAAGAATTTGCTCCTCTTTGAAGATCATCCCCTCAACCTCCTCGAGGAGGGGATTGAGCTGCTTTTCAATGAAGTCTGTGACCTGACCTGCATCAGAAGGTCTCTCGATGGAAGCCAGGGATTGTTTGAGAAGGGAGCGTATCTCATCATCTTTGCCCCACATCACCTTCGAAGGTCCAAAAAAGCCGTGCTTTTCGAGAAACGGGAAGAGCACCTGCTCCTTCCTCGTATAATGCACCTCTATCCCTCCAAGCTTCTCGAGCCGTTCCAAAACAGCTTCCCTGAAGCGCGCAACTCCGATATCCAGCGCCTCAGTCTCGATGCCTTTTATCTCCTTCACAACCTTTTCGATTTCCCTGTTCTCAAGCTTGAAAAGGTAAACCGGATGGGCAGGTGACCCTTCACCGGATACTGTCTGCTTCAGGGCAGACTCAAAGAGAAGGGCATGGACATTGCAGAACTTCCTGATCTCCTCTGGTGAAAGCCCCTCGTTGATGAGAGACTGCTCGATTTCGGCGATTTCAACCGAGCTAACATTCCCTATCTCCTCAAGGAACCTCCTCTTAGCCTCTTCAACAGGCAATCCCTCGTGGAGCCTCAGGATAATATCCTTCATGATCTCTTTCTTCTTTTCCCTACCAAGACCTTCCGACATGTTTCATCCTCCCTGTTATCTGGTCAGTATGTGCAGTCCCGTGCCGCTTCGGCGTATACCCTCAGGTTATCAGGCGGTGTTTCGAAGAAATGATCGGCACAGGAGAGGATGTAACCACCCTCATAGCCAACCCCCTCAAAGAGGGCAAACACCATGTCCCTGATTTCCCTGGGGCTTGCACCTGTAAGCACGTTGAACTGGTCCATGCCGCCTATGAGCGCAAGACGATCCCCTGTTTTTCCCTTGAATTCCCAGGGCTCCTGATTCCCGCCGATGCTCTTAGGGGCAAGCGTTTCTGACACATCTGCGCCATTCTGCACAATAAGCTCCTCAAGACCGTAGGTTCCCCCGCAGGTATGGTAGGTAACCTTGAAACCTAGGCTGTGCAGCGCGTCATGAAGCTTCCTGTCGTAGGGAAGGCAGAACTCCTCGTGCAAAGCGGGTGAAATAACGGTGGAAGAAGCGGCGCCACCCCCGGTTTCTATGAGGTCAAACTTTGCACCTTTCATCGATTCGATGAACCGGAGCTTCTTCCTGAGTAGTATCCCCAGAAGCTCATGCACCCAGTCAGGCTTATCGAATGTGAACATGATGAGGTCGGTTATGTCTATGAGACATGCCGCATGCTGCCAGCAGCTCGCCTGGTCACCCCATACGAACCCGCGAAGTATTCCCCGATCACCTATTGTATCGTAGAGCCTGGCTATGGGCTTCAGATCGAGCTTTGGCACAGGCATGTACCTGTCGATTAGCCTTATGTCTTCATCACGTTTTATCAGATATTCGGTGATCCAGGTAGTCTTCTGATCTCCGGAGGTTTTATAGGTGAGGGTGCCCTCGGGTGTGTGAATTGTGTGATGGTAGACCCTGTTCTCCGGGTCGTCTGAAATTATTTCAACTTCGTCCCTCCAATCCCGGGCGGAAAACTTCGTGAAATCCGCACCGACAAGCCAGAACTGGCCCATATCCTGGAAGTACTGGATTGCAGCATCCATGCCACAGGCCACGAAGGCTTC
>CAZPCG010000510.1:0-2061 GCA_964584875.1 uncultured Spirochaetota bacterium | reverse complement strand
TACATCAGCTTTAACAAATGGAACCTTCTCGGAAGCATGAAGTATGTTGGGCTGTCAAACTACAGGCAGCTCTTTCACTCCGAGGAGTTCTGGAAAGCCATGCTCAATACCTTCTACTACACCTTCATCACAGTTCCTGTTGCTGTGGCGATTTCTCTCGTTCTTGCCCTCCTCCTGAACACAAAAATAAAGGGGCTTGGATTCTACAGGGCAGCTTACTTCATGCCTGTGCTGACCTCTGCTGTTGCCTCTGCATTCATATGGCAGTGGATATTTCAATCCCAGAACGGCATCCTCAATTACCTCTTTGGTTTCATGGGGATTAAACCCCTCTCGTGGTTAAACGAACCGCGGGGTATTCTTAGCGTCTTTTTCGAGTCTGTGGGGATGTCGATACCCCGGTGGCTCGGCGGGCCGAGTGTTACCCTTGTGGCAATCAGCATAATGAGCATATGGAAGAACGTCGGTTACTACATGATCATCTTCCTGGCCGGCCTGCAGAACATACCGAGAACGTACCATGAAGCGGCTGAAATCGACGGCGCTGGCCCGATCAAGCGCTTCTTCTCCATCACATTACCCATCATGAGCCCGACCACCTTTTTCATCCTCATCATGTCGGTAATAGTGTCTTTTCAGGTGTTTGAGCAGGTTGCCGTCACCACACAGGGTGGCCCGCTGAACGCATCTCTTGTTCTAGTTTACTTCATCTACCAGAGAGCTTTCAGGTTCCTCGAAGTTGGATACGCCTCATCAGCAGCGTTCATCCTGTTTGCGATTGTAATCGTTCTTACATACTTTCAGGTAAAAATCATCGGAAAGAGAGTGCACTATTGAAGAGGCGCAGGTTTCATCGGACAGCGAAGCACGTAGTGCTGCACATCATTCTAATCTGCGGTGCCATGGTGATGATATTCCCCTTCGTGTGGGGCATCACAACCTCTTTCAAGGATATGAGGGAGGTGCTTGCTAACCCCTACAGCCTTATACCAAAGCGTTTCACCTTTATCAATTACAGAAACGTCGTTACCTCCATACCGATAGCCAGGTTTTTCATCAACAGCCTCATTGTCTCGTTGAGCATCACGGTAAGCCAGCTTTTTACCTGCTCACTCTCCGCCTATGCGTTCGCCCGACTTCGATTCGCCTTCAGGGAACCGCTCTTCATTATACTGCTTGGCACCATGATGATACCTCAGCACGTGATTATTATCCCAGTGTACATAATTCTCAACTTTTTCAGGCTCATTGATACCTATGCAGCACTCATAGTCCCCTTTCTCTCAAGTGCCTTCGGTACCTTTCTCCTCCGCCAGTTTTATCTCACCATCCCGAAGGAGCTGGAAGAGGCAGCATTTCTCGATGGCTGCAGCCATCTTGGATTCCTCTTCCGAATAATAATCCCGCTCTCAAGACCGATCCTCGCCACCCTCGCCATATTCACTTTTATGTGGAGCTGGAACAACTACCTCTGGCCCCTTATTGTCACTAACCGAATCGAAATACGCACTCTGCAATATGGGCTTGCGATGTTCAAGGAGGAAGGGGGGATTAACTGGGGCCAGCTTATGGCTGGAACCACTATCGCAACTCTCCCCGTGCTCATCGTATTTTTTATCGCCCAGAAGCAGTTCATTGAAGGGATCACCCTCACGGGTTTGAAGGATTAGTGTGATGGAATTGCCGGTGTCAGTTCTGGGAACATGAGGCTCATTTCATACTATATTAGGGTTGTGTTAAACCATCGCCTACACTGGCTAATTAATGCACTGAATAGAAGGAGGGAGCAATGCCGTTAATGGTGAGCGTATCCGGGGTTCGGGGGGTTGTAGGAGTGGACCTAACGCCCCCTTCTATCATCAAATACCTGCACTCATTCGTCCGGCTCCTCGGTCCACCTCCTGGCAGGATACTCATCGGCCGCGATACACGGGATAGCGGAAGAATCATCGATAAGATCGTGGAGGGCACCATAAATGCCCTTGGATACGATAGCCTGAACATCGGAATTGCACCGACTCCGACCATTTTGCTTGCAACAAGAAAATACGGGTGTATCGG
>CAZPCG010000509.1:0-2063 GCA_964584875.1 uncultured Spirochaetota bacterium | reverse complement strand
CTGATAACAGGCTCATTATATCTACGGGGCCGGTAACGGGCACCCTTGTGCCCACCTCGGCGAGGTTTACCATCACAGCCAAATCCCCCCTCACCGGCATCCTGGGCGATGCCAATGCGGGGGGCTTTTTCGGCGTTGAGCTGAAGCATGCAGGCTACGACATCCTGATCTTGCAGGGCAGGTCTGAAAAACCTGTTTACCTCTGGATCGACGATGATCATGTGGAACTTCGGGATGCAGGACATCTCTGGGGCAAGAGCACCTCCGAGGCAGAGAGAATTATCAAAAAAGAGATCGGTGATGATAGGGCCTGCGTTTTGTCCATAGGGCAGGCGGGGGAAAAGCTGGTGAAGATCGCAGGGGTCATCTGCGATACAGAGCATGCGGCAGCCCGCTGCGGGCTTGGTGCGGTGATGGGTTCGAAGAACCTGAAGGCTGTGGCGGTCAGAGGTACGAAAAGCATTGCCATCGCGAATCCCGGGGAGCTTCTTGAGCTTGTGGATGAAATGAACGAGGATTACAAGCGGTGCTCCTCCTATGAGTGGTACACCCGTTACGGAGGGACGGTAGCCATCATCGATATGTGCAAGGCCGGGAGCGCACCTGTAAAGAACTACATTAAAAGCGGCGGCACGGACCTTGAAAAGAGGCTGCCCATATCCCATGAAAAAATCTTCTCGCAGTATGAGCTGAAGGACGTCGCCTGCTTTGGATGCCCTATTCCCTGCGATAAATGGGTCTACCTGGAAGGGCTCGGATGGTGCAAGCACCCGGACGGCGGGTCCTTCCACGGCGCAATCTGGGAGATATACGACTACCCGTTCATGGTGGAGTTCAACAGGCTCTGCGATCAGTATGGGATAGATGTGTACTCAACCCAGATGGTCACGGCCGCGGCCATGGAATGGTACGAGCGAGGTATCGTCACGAAGAAAGACACCGACGGGATGGAAATTCGATTCGGTGATAAGAAGGTGGTTCGTGAGCTCGTTCACAAGATCGCGATGAGGGAGGGGTTTGGTGACATCCTGTCCGAAGGGAGTGTGCGGGCAGGCAGGATCATCGGTGCTGACCCCGATACGACCGCTACGGGAGGCTACGGGAAAGACATGGACCACGGGCCCATCGATTGTTCTGCGATGGCAGGTCTTACACTCGGGTTGAGCGTATCAACACGTGGGGGAGACCACCTGCGGTGCGTCGCCCCGATGGCATGGGGCGTATTCGAGAGCATGCCTGAAAAGTGGAAAAAGGTCTACCGGAAGGCGGGTGCGGGCGACCTGATTGACACACCCTGGGAGTGCCACCCCGTAAGTGCAGAAATTGCGATGTACTTCGAAAACATCTGCACCTCATCGGACATTCTCGAGATCTGCAAGAACACAACGGAATTCTACTACTTCTATGGATACGAAGGAAGAGAGAAAAAGGACGATCTCCAGTGGCATGCGGACTTTCTCAGGGCCGTGACCGGTTTAGAAATCGATCGCCAGGGAATGGAAACAGTGACAAGGCGGGTCCTGAACATCGAGAAGGCCTACAACGTCAGGGAGGGAAAGCTCAGGGAACACGATATGCCTTCAGGACGCTTTTACAGAAAAAGAGCGGGCGGGCCGCTTGATGGCAGAGCGATAGACCCGGAGGCACTCCAGAAACTTTTCGATCATTACTATAAAATCCACGGGTGGGACCCAGAGACCTCTATACCCCTGAAGAGTGCCCTGGAAGTGCTCGGGTTGGGATACGTTGCGGATGATCTTGAGAAGATAAGGGAGAAACAGGCTCAAAGAATGGCCCCAACCTGACAGGGCCCTCTGCATCAGGTACATGAGGGTACATGTTTTACGACCACCCACAGCTTATCAAGGACATACAGGAACATTTGACCGACCTGTGGAGGATATATTCCCCACGGCGACCACTGCATCCCCCAGGGGGTGAGCTGGGAAAACTTCAGGTATTACAGGAACAAACTCCGAAAAATCATCGAAGAAACACCCGTACTGGGATAAATAATATCCTCACCCCGCTCCTGCAGGATCCCGGCCCTCGTGAATCACAAT
>CAZPCG010000508.1:0-2065 GCA_964584875.1 uncultured Spirochaetota bacterium | reverse complement strand
CCCAGGCCTCCCGGTAAAGCCTGTGTCATTGCTGCCATTGGAGACTCGATAACGAGCGATCGGGCAAGCTGGGTAAAGGTGCTCAACTGCCTGTGGCAGGATGAGGGTAAGCGCAGGGTCATTGACTGCGCCGTGTCAGGCGATACGACCTACAATGTCATCAACCGTTTCTATGCCACTGTTATGAACCAGTCCTTCGACTGGGCGGTGCTCTTTTTGGGGACGAATGACAGCCGCAAGCTCGATGATGAATCACGCATATCGAACATCAGCATCGAAGAATATAAGAGGAACATTACTTATTTCACCGATGCCCTTCTCAACCGGGGAAAGGAGGTAGTTCACGTAACAATCTCCCAGGTGGACAACGGCAGATTCAAGCCGTTCTTCTCCGATAAGAACTGGATTTATGACTCGGGGCGGATCGATGAAACCAACAATTTTATCAGGGAGCTTTCAAAGCAAAAGGAAACTCACCTGGCGGACCTTGCGGCAAGACTTACAGATTGCAAAGGAGATGTTTTTGGGCCCGACGGCATTCATCTTAACAGGGAGGGTCAGATGATCCTGTGCGAGCTTCTGCTTGAGATACTCCCCTGAGAAGCGGCACCCTTGATTTTGACCGTTGTTGAGTTCTCAGTTCTTATTCGCGAACAATAATTCCCCGATGGTGTTCAGAGATTCGGTGAGCATCCCTTCAAGTTTGCAGTCGGAGTAGTTTCTCCCAACCTTCGGGCCAGGGTGTTCCAGGTATGCAGTCACCTCATCGACAGGCCACCGCTCACTGTTTCTTTCTATTATTTCCCTCAACCTGAGCAGATCGACGCAGCCGCGCCTTACCTCCCCTGGGGAGAACCCGAAAGTTTCGTTGAAAATGGAATCGGTATTCTTGATGTGGAATTCGTTCATGTAGGGGATGGCATGTTCGAATAGCTCATAGTTGTTGTGGACGACTCTCCCTGCCTCGTCCGCGTACCCATGGGAGATATCTCCAAGCAGATACACCGGAACAGTTGTGTCGCGGTTTGTTTCATGGTAACAGGAGAGTATATCCATGAAGCTTGACACCTCCCGGGGAGTTGCCGGGGGCTCAGCACGGCATGACATGATTTCGATTGACAGTCCTTTCAGACCCTTCTCTTTTGCAATGTGCATGAGGTCTTTCAGATGGGAGGTAAAGACATCTATTCCTCTTTCCCGGTACTCCATTCTATCCCTGTGTAGACAGCCAGGTGCTGTGCCTGCGTAATCGGCGCCAAGCAGAGATGCAATATGGATGTATTTCTCATATATCTTGCGGGCTGCTTTCTGAAGATGTGGGTTTTCGATGTAGAATCCTTCAACTTCCCTGTGAGCTGAGAAAACGCTCTTTATATGAACACCATACCGGTGGGCTGTTTCTCGAAGCTCATGGAAGTAATCATCACCAAGCAGAGGCATTTCGAAAAATGAGCCGAGCTGGACGTAGCGGATGCCTTTTCGTTTCATGAATCCGAAAAGCCATTCATAGCTGTACCGCCTTTGAACGGGATCGCTTTTTACGCCAATTGAAAGCTTCATGCCGTGCTCCTCTTAAATATAACCTTATTGAAAAACTCAGTCTTTTTGAACATTCTTTGGAATATTTCAGGGCCTTCGGCAAGCCATGGTGTGTGGCTTATGAGCGGTTTAACAAGCAGTTCCCTGTCCATGTGCGCAAGCACCGCGCTCCAGTCATCCCTTCCCCTCGGCGTTACCTTCGAGTTCCATGTTCCATACAGCCTGAGCTCTTTTCTCAGTATGCTTGAGAAATCCCTGCCTGAGATCGTAAAATCCCCGCTTATATTTCCAAGCAGAACAACCTCGCCGAACCTCCCTGTCGATTGTACTGCCTGCCTGCAGGTAAGGGGCAGGCCGCAGGCCTCAACAACCTTATCTGCCCCTTCGCCTCCTGTTGATTCTCGAACGGCCTCAACTGGATCGGTAGCCGAGCCGTCCACAGCGATAAATCCCATGTCCCGGGCAATCTCGAGTTTCTTTTTTTCAACTTCGATTATTATTATGCGCCTGCATCCCCTGAGCCTGA
>CAZPCG010000507.1:0-2080 GCA_964584875.1 uncultured Spirochaetota bacterium | reverse complement strand
TAGTCGATAACATCCCGCTGGTAGGTCATCGTTGTGGTCATGAGCGAGGACATGGCTATTACATCGGCATTTGCCTTTTCAGCTTCTTCAACGAAGGTTATGGGCGAAACATTGGCGCCCAGATCGATGACGTTGAACCCGTGCGTCTTCATGAGTGTGATGACGATGTTTTTACCGATCTCATGTATATCGGTCAGCACTGTGCCGAAGACCACAGTTCCCGCGCTCTCTATCTTCTGCCCGGAGGCGATGAGCTTTGGCTCAACGATCCTCATACCCTCCTGGAATGCCTCTGCTGCCATGAGCATTTCTGGAAGGAAAACTTCGCCTGATCCGAATAGATCGCCGATCTTTTTCAGCCCGGGCATCATACCCACCTGTATGATTTCAAGGGGTTGAGCTTCGTTGATAATGCTTTTTATTTCCACCCTCAGAGCATCGGCATCCCCGTTTACAACAGCTTCAGATATCTTTTTTAATGCTTCCTGTTTGCCCATTGAACAACCTCCATTAAATCTTTCTTTAAAGGATTCAAATTGCCTTTGATAACCTCCCCTGCCATCTCCTGTTCTGGTATTCCCGGCCTGTATCTAAGTAGTAATCAATGACCATAGCATTGGCCAGACTATGCAGTAAAACAATAGTAAGCATTATAGATGTCTATACAGCATAAGTCAAGTTAATTTGCTTTTCACACTTCCTCGAGCCATTTTTTGAAATCCCGGTCTGCTGCGTTCTTTCGCAGCCGCTCGAACCTGTTGTTCCCGTATATATAGAAATCAAAGTTGATCTTTGATATCTTCGACTGGATCATTGCCCATATGCTCCACCACAGGTCGGAAATGATCTTATAGAGTAGCGTTCTGTAAAATCTTTCTCTAACCATTTCCCCGCAATACTCCAGGATGATAAGCTCTTCCTGCCTGCGGGTAAGGGGGTGCTCAACCGCAAAATCCCCGAGATCGAAGAAGGGATCACCCTGCCCCCCATACTCCCAGTCGATAATCCAGATACGCTTGCCGTCATCGATGAAGTTTTCCGAGAGGTAGTCGTTGTGGCATGGAACGTCCCTGGGTCTATTCCTTTCCACTGCCTTTTCAATGTTATCGGAAAGTGACATCATCCATGGAAAATCATCGGGTAAGGGCGCATTGTATCTTTCAACATAGCTCATGTAGGACCGTACCGTGTCGAAGGGATTGAAGGGCTTTGAGAAGGCTTCGCCTGCATGGATGGTCTTGATAGCTCTCACTATACGTTTTATAAGGTCGTCATTTCCCGCAATTTCAACTGTTGTGAGGGTTTTTCCCAGAATAAATGGTACAACTGTTATGTTTTCTGGCTTCAGATGATACAGGATATCAGGAACGACGCCGCTTTTTGCAGCAGTTATTGAACAGCGTACCTCGTTTTCCCTGTCGATGAAGATCTCTGTGCCTGTGCCTGGAATTCTCATAACGTAGGTTTTCCCCTCAACGGTGATTTTATAGTTGTGGTTTGTTATCCCTCCTCCGAGGGGCTCATAGCGCACGGTTTTACCCCGCCAGTCATCAATCCTCGCGATTATCTTCCCGACATCAGGAAGCATACCACAGCTCCTCCAGCGCGAGAATTCATAGGCATTATGTCATGCAATCTTAAGCCATTGTGTAAACTCATCTGTGTTCATAGCATTCATCGCTCTGTTAAATCGATTTACGCCATACTCCCAGTGATCGAAATTGATCTCGGAGAAATGGTGTTGTATCATAGCATATAAAGTCCATAATATATCTGCCATCGATTTATATATGTTCATCCTTGCAAACTTGCTCTCATCGAACTTGCCGAAATAGGTCTCGACGATGAGAGTATCCTCATCCTCTACAAATCCATGCTCGACTGAAAAATCACCAATTTCAAAACATGGATCGTTCATACCCGAAAATTCCCAATCAATAATCCTCATTCGATCGCCAGTATCGATAAAATTTTCTGCAAGCAGATCATTGTGACAGGATACAAGCTCAGGCATGTTCTTTAAAAATTTTTTTCTTACCCTATTCACAATCATCTCTGCATCCTTAAAATTTTCAGGGGC
>CAZPCG010000506.1:0-2084 GCA_964584875.1 uncultured Spirochaetota bacterium | reverse complement strand
AGTACCGCTGCCCGATGTACAGCAGAGCAAGGAAGTAGAGTGCCCTGGGATTATCCTTCTCCCTGTTCAAGAGCTCTCTGCAGAAGGTGTGGAGCTCTAAAAGGCTCTCAAGCCTGTAGAGAGGGAGGAGAAGGCACTGCTTTATTTCAAAGCTGTCCACCCCGTCGCCGGGCGTTTTGAGGTAGAGCAGCTGGAAATAATCCCTTGACGCCTCGGCGAACTGCTCGAGCTTGACTGCTATGTCAGCTCTGAGCCTCATGGCCTTTTTATCGAAAGGATTTTTTTTCAGTACCAGGGCGAGGAAAAAAAGCGCCTTCTTTTGATTTCCCCTCTCGTAGAGCTTCTCGGCCCTGCGGAGGGGATGAATTCTCTTCCTGGCATAAACAACGCAGAGAAATACGATTACTGCTGCACCAAAGGCAACACCGGCGCCAAGCAGCTCGATGGAGCCCAGGACGCGAAGGCTCAAGAGATTTTTTATCAAGGTAGTGATTACTTCCAAAGCCAAAGCCTCATGGTGTAATATAAGGATAATACAGTTGAAAATACAACTCCGCTTGATGGAGCGGCATAGAAAACGTAAATTAGACGACATGACCGCCTGCTTTATCTTTACTCGATATGGATCCTGCTTATGCCGTTGAACTGGAGGAACCAATGCGTGCAGTGGTTTATGAGGGTGTGGGGAAGGTAACGATAAAAGAAATCGACAAACCCGGGGTCAGGGCTGATTCCGTCATTGTGAAGGTGGAATCCTGTGCTGTCTGCGGAACCGATGTGAAGGCGTATACAATCGGCATTTCCAGCATCAGGCCCCCGGTCATCCTGGGGCATGAGTTTGTCGGTCGAATTGAGGAGGTGGGTAAGCTCGTAGAGGGGTTTGCACCAGGTGACAGGGTAACAATGGCCACCACCCTTCCCTGCGGAAAATGCACCATGTGCAGGCGGACCCTCTTCAACCTCTGCGCCAGCAAGCTGCCTGTGGGCACCTACATAAACGGCGCACTTGCAGAGTACCTCGAGGTGCCTTCCCGCGGCATCGAGCACGGCAACCTCATGAAGGTACCGGATAGCGTCCCGGACAACGCTGGAGCTCTCAGTGAGCCTCTGGGGTGTGTGATAAACAGCCAGAACATTGCGGGGGTCGGCTTTCCGGACACCGTCGCTGTAATCGGCGGAGGTCCCCTCGGCATTCTGCAGGCAGAAACCGCAAAGGCCAGGGGGGCACTAAAAACGATACTGGTGCAGAGATCAAGGACCCGCTATGAGCTTGCGAAACGCTTCAGGATCGACCACCTCATCTGCTCTGAGCTTACCGACCCTGAAAAGGTCGTGATGGAGCTCACCGGTGGGAAGGGCGCGGATGTGGTAATCAATGCGGCCCCATCCCCCGGGGCTGTTGAACTCGCCTTCAGGCTCGTTGCGAAATCCGGGAGGGTAAGCCTCTTTGCAAGCGTCCCGAAGGACAATCCCCTTGTGGGTATCGATGTCAATCAGATCCACTATGGACAGATATCGGTTTTTGGCGCCTCCGATTCAACGGCCCTGAACCACCACGAAGCGCTTGACCTGATTGCAAGCGGAAAGATCAGCACAGACTCCCTCATTACCCACGTGCTCGGGATCAATGATTTTTTCAGGGGTATTGAGCTGATCAAAAGCAGGGATGCCCTCAAGGTCATCATAAAACCTTACTTATAATATGAGTGATTTTACTTGACATACAACATAGGATGTCCTTGCGAGGCGAAGCCGAAGCAATCCCATGAACAAGCAATATTATATATATAATGAATCGGGAGATTGCCACGCCCCGATTAAAATCGGGGCTCGCAAAGACACATAATAAGGGATGCGCTTAGACTAATCAAGCTGGAAGAGCTTTACCAACTCTTCGGGGGTTCGAGCGTTCATGAGCGCATCCAGGAAAGACTTTGACCTGGAGAGTTTTGCTATCTCGGCAAGCGCTTCGATATGCGGTCCTGACTGGTTGGGGGCCGCAAGCATCAGGAAGAAGAGCTTTGAGGGTTTTCCATCCAGGGCACCAAAATCAATACCCTCCGGGGATACGCCAATTGCAACGG
>CAZPCG010000505.1:0-2087 GCA_964584875.1 uncultured Spirochaetota bacterium | reverse complement strand
CCCCGAGGGATCTCCCAAACTGCCATGGTGTTGGAGGTATACCCGATTTTTCTGTGATTTGGCACGGCGCCGAACCTTCTGATCACTCCCTTTTTTATCAAACCTTTAACCACCTGGAGAAACTGCTCTGTTGTGCATCCCGCATCCGTTGCAAGAGCCTTAAAGGGTTCCGTCATAAAGGGTATTGTATCCTGCACCTGGATGAGAACCTCTCTTTCAAGAGGGGTTAGGGCTACAGAGGTATTGAAAACCTGGTCAACTGATCCTTTCAACGTGAGGTTCTTCTTAACTTCTCCCGAGGCATCAAGAACCACGCCTATTTTATAAACCTTCAGTGCAGGCAAAAAGAGGTACTGCTTCGCACCTGAAATCCTGAACAGCCTCTCAACAGTGCCCTTGAGGTCGATATCCCCTGGAACGGCGACAGTAAACCAGAGATTATACGGGTCATTCCTCTCGTAGTTGTGGGAGACACCTGGATGGGAACTGACGACATCGGCAGCCTGCCCAATCTTACCCTCTTCGACCATGAAAGAGACAAGGGCGCTCTTGAAACCCAGGGAGGACGTGTTGATGATTGCCCCGACAAAACGAACAACATCCCTCTCAACGAGCCTGCCCAGCCGCTCGAGCACTTCACCCTCAGCTATCCCAACGGCCGTACCGATTTCCCTGAAGGGACGCTCGGTGATTGGGAAGTTTCTCTGGATTGTGTTGAGGAGACCCTTATCTATTCTGTCAAGTTCCATGGTCATAGGCCTAACCCGCTTACTCAGGAAGCATTAAAAGAGTATGACGGCCGGCGTAATATTTATCAATATAAAATCGTGTCAGGTACGCATTATCAGGAAGAACAATAAAAAAATATCATCATGTACTAAGGAAAAATAAGCTTTAAGGAATCGTAGTTTGCCTGCACAGTCTTTTGAATCTCCTGTTGCGAATGGGCGGTGGATAGAAAGATCGTTTCAAACTGGGAAGGGGGTAAATACACCCCCCTTTTCAACATCTCATGAAAGTAGCGGGAGAACTTCTGCACATCCGAGCTCTTTGCTGTGGCAAGGTCCCTGACCTTTGTGCCGGTGAAAAAAAGACAGCTCATCGATCCCACCCTCGTATAGCAAAACCCGAGCTTCAATTTCTTCAAGTTCTCTCTAACGCCGTCCTCAAGAAGCCTCCCGAGATTTTCAAGGCTATCATAGATGCCATCTTTTAGCAAAACCCTCAGGGTTTCCAGCCCCGCCCTCATGGCCACGGGATTGCCCGAGAGGGTCCCTGCCTGGTAAACAGGGCCGTCCGGCGCTACGAGCTCCATGATCTCAGCCCTCCCGCCATAGGCGCCCACGGGAAAACCTCCCCCCACGATCTTTCCCAGCGTGGTCAGATCAGGGGTAATACCGTAAATCTCCTGCGCTCCGCCGGGGGCAACCCTGAAGCCCGTTATAACCTCATCGAATATCAGGAGTATGTCCTCATCGGCGGTAACATCCCTCAGCTCCCTCAGAAAATCGCCCTCGGGCGGAATGAGCCCCATATTCCCTGCAACCGGCTCGAGGATGACCGCGGCGACCTGCCCCCGGTTCTTCAGGATGATATTTTTCACCGATTCTGCGTCGTTGAACCTCGCGATCAGGGTGTCTGCTGCCGAGCCCTTCGTCACCCCCGGGCTGTCTGGAATACCGAAGGTCAGGGCACCTGAGCCGGATTGAATGAGAAAACTGTCTCCGTGTCCGTGGTAGCAGCCTTCAAACTTTACTATCCGGTCCCTTGCGGTAAAAGCACGGGCAAGCCTTACAGCGCTCATGGCGGCCTCGGTTCCTGAGTTCACCATTCTAACCTTTTCAATTGAGGGGATAGCTTCAACGATCAGTCTTGCGAGTTTCACCTCGTTCTCAGTCGGGGCTCCAAAGCTCGTGCCGCGCTCCACCTCCTCCTTTATTGCCTCGGAGATCGCACTGTAGGAATGACCGAGAATGAGAGGCCCCCAGGAGAGGACGTAGTCAATGTATTCATTTCCGTCGACATCCCAGATTCTTGAACCTTTCCCCTTCTGTATGAACCTCGGTATCCCCCCCACCCCCCTGAAC
>CAZPCG010000504.1:0-2092 GCA_964584875.1 uncultured Spirochaetota bacterium | reverse complement strand
GATGAGTGCTTGAGCTGCCTTTTTTACATCGTCCCCAGGCCAATGAGGATTAACCCCGCCATTGCAGCGGCTATTCCAATGACCTGTTTCATCGAAATACTCTCCCCGAGAAATCTCACCGCAAGTAGAGCAACGAATCCCGGGTATACGGATGAAATCGAAACAATGAGGGAGACTGCACCATGCGCCAGGGCAAGCAGAAAGAAGAGAGAACCGATAAGCGTTATTATTATGCCAAGCAGGGACGGGAGGCTAAGCCTTGAGAAGATCTTCGGCGTGCTCCTGTTTCTTCTATCGAGCAGGTAGTTGACGCTTGAAACCGCATTTGAAATCAGAGCGAGAAAGAATATATGGGTGTATACGCCGATCTGATTGATTGAGAACTTGGTAATGAAATCGCCCGAGCCGATTGTGAACGCCCCAGCAAGCCCCCACAGAATCCATGAGAAGCCCCCCTTCCGGTTCAACCGGGGTTGCCGGGGGAGGGCGAAGGTAATGTCTCCTGTAAGTATGAAAGTGATGCCGAGGTACTGCAGTGGTGTGAGCCTTTCGCCCAGGAAAAGATGAGAGAGCGCAATGGTAAAAACCGGATATCCCGCAACGAGGGTTCCGGTGAGGGAGATTTGCCCCTTTGATATGGCGTAGAAAAAGAGGTGGTAGAGCGATGAGGCGCAAAAGATGATGCCGATGTACATTAAAGGTGGGAGCTTAACCGCGAAGCGTGTGCTGAAGAGAACGAAGGGTATCCATAGAAAGAGGGAGAGAACATTGTTGGCGATATTTGACCAGAGCGGAGGAAAATGGCTGAAACCCTTTTTAATAAATACCTGTCCCACAGCCCAGAGCATCGCAGCACTGAAAGCAAAGGTAAACCATATCATGGATGGAGTATACTAGGGGCGTTAGGAAATACGTAGGGAATTTTCAAACGTAGGAAGATAGATAATTAGTTTCTGGTGAATATTTGCAATTTCATGGAATACTAATGTAGATATATAATGAGTTAGAAACTAATTATTGAGCTGGTGTTGTTGCATTCCCTGCTTAAAGGGGAATTGTTCACCAGCGACTAATTATGGTTTACCTCTTCACTATACCTATGATATAATATTTCTTTTAAGAAAGAGAATGCGGGCCAATAATTCGCATTTATCTATTGAGGCTTAAAATGAGACTTAAAAGCTTTGGGCGAGTTAGCAACCTTGAACAGGAGGTTCCAGTATGTCTGATCCGAAGGCGTCAAAACCTGCATTGATAAACAACTCCGATATCTACCATCCTTCAGTAGAGGTGGTTGAGAGGTCCCGAATCAAGGACTATGAATCGATCTACAGGCAGTCGGTAGCCAACCGGGAGGAGTTCTGGGCGAAGGAGGCTGAATCCCTTGACTGGTACAGGAAATGGGACAGGGTTCTTGATGACAGCAACCCTCCGTTTTACAAATGGTTCGTCGGGGGAAAGCTCAACATTGTTCAAAATGCAATCGACCGTCACCTGAAAAGCTGGAGGCGGAACAAGATTGCCATCATCTGGGAAGGTGAAACCGGAGAAGTGCGCTCATTCTCCTACCACGGGCTCAACAGGGAGGTTTCGAAGTTTGCAAGCATTCTGAAAGGAATGGGTATAAAGAAAGGGGACATCGTTACCATATACATGCCGCAGATACCGGAGCTTGCTTTCGCCATGCTTGCCTGTGCCAAAATAGGGGCTGCACACAGCGTGGTGTACGGGGGGTTCAGCGTTGAGGCCCTGGCTGAAAGGATCAAGGATGCTGACAGCCGTGTTCTTATAACCGCGGATGGGGGCTGGCGCAGGGGCAAAATAGTCGATTTGAAAACCATTGCAAATGAAGCAATGGGGCGCTCCCCCACCATTGAGGTCTGCATTACGGTGAAGCGCACAGGGCATGATGTGTACATGGAGAGCGGGAGGGATTTCTGGTACCACGACCTGATGTCTCTCCCCGTTGCGAGTGCACGCTGTGAAACTGAGCAGATGGATTCCGAGGACATCCTCTTCATTTTGTACTCCTCGGGCACGACCGGCCAGCCAAAGGGGCTCGTGCACACTCACGGCGGGTATGCAGTTTATA
>CAZPCG010000503.1:0-2095 GCA_964584875.1 uncultured Spirochaetota bacterium | reverse complement strand
GGCATGGGGACAGACGGCGCACTGGAACTGGGAACCTTGAAAGAGAGGGGTGCCATTACGATTGCCCAGGACAGGGAAAGCTCGGTTGTATTCGGCATGCCAAAAGAAGCGATAAGGCTCGGTGCCGCCACATACGTCTTACCGGCAGAACGGATTGCCGGGGTACTGCTTAAGCTTGTGACGGCTGGATTGCTGGAAGTGGAGGGTTGATGAAATGAGCAGAAAGAAAATCCTGAAAAATGAGAGCATCAAAATCCTCATCGTGGAGGACAGCCCCACGCAGGCTGAGCAGCTGAAAGGCATGCTCGAACGGCACGGCTTTGTGGTAAGAGCTGCAATCAACGGGCAAGAGGCCCTTGCGGCGATTGCAGGCGACAGGCCGATGATCATCATTAGCGACATCCTCATGCCAGAGATGGACGGTTACGAGCTATGCCGGAGGATCAAAGAGGATGATGCCCTCAAGGAGATACCCGTCATCCTCCTGACCTTCCTCTCAGAGCCCAGGGATGTTATCGAAGGCCTTGTAAGCGGAGCAGACTACTTCATCATCAAGCCCTACAGGGAAGAGAACCTCCTTTCCCGCATCCACCATATCATTACAAACTGGGAGATCGAGGCAGGCGAGAAGTTGAAGATGGGGATAGAGATATACTTCGCCGGCCAGAAATACTTCATCACCTCGGACAGGTTGCAGATCCTCAACCTCCTCCTCTCCACCTATGAGAGTGCCATCCAGAAAAACGAGGAGCTCCTTCAGTCCCAGGAGGAGCTGAAGCTCCTGAACGAAAGGCTCGAAGAGAAGATCTCCGAGATCGAGAGGATAAACAGCGATTTAAAGGCTTTGAACCGGGAGCTCGAATCGAAACGGAGGGAGCTTGAGGATGCAAAGATGGCGGCGGAGGTTGCAAGCAGGGCGAAGTCAGACTTTCTCGCCAACATGAGCCACGAGCTGAGGACCCCCCTAAACTCCATCATCGGCTTCTCCGAGGTCCTCCATAGCGGGATGTTCGGCGTGCTCAACGAGAAGCAGAGGGAGTACGCGGGAAACATCCAGAGCAGCGGAAGGCATCTCCTCGACCTTATCAACGATATCCTTGACCTCTCCAAGGTTGAATCCGGAAAGATGGAGCTGAGCCTTGCCCAGGCCTCCCTGGTCGACGTTCTGAACGCCTCCCTCATCATGGTGAGGGAAAAGGCCCTGAAACACGGTATCCAGTTAACCCTGGAGATCAAGCTTGATAAACAGGCTCTCTTCCGGGTAGACGAGCGAAAGCTGAAGCAGATCATGTTCAACCTCCTGAGCAATGCGGTGAAGTTTACCGGGGATGGAGGTTCTGTCATGGTGAAGGCCCATATGATCAAGGGTAAGGCGGGCGAAAAAGGTTCTGGCTGCCCTGAAAAGGGTGGGTGGATAGAGGTATCGGTAGCCGACACGGGGATCGGCATCAGGAGTGAGGACATGCCGAAGCTTTTCAAGGAGTTCACCCAGCTGGAGCCCACCTACACCAAAAAGTACGAGGGGACAGGGCTCGGGCTTGCGCTCACCAGAAAGCTCGTTCATCTCCACGGGGGTGAGATTTGGGCGGAGAGCGAGTTCGGAAAGGGGAGCACGTTCACCTTCAGGATTCCGGTGGGACAACACTTAATGAACGATCCCGGGGGTGCTAGCCGAAGAATACCGGACCAGGGAGTATAAGCCATGTCTAAAAAGGTACTCGTTATCGAAGACAACGAGCAGAACCGCACGCTTCTCAGGGACGTTCTCGGCTACCATGGCTATCTCGTTATAGAGGCGGCAAACGGTGCGGAGGGCATACAGCAGGCACGGGAACAGAGGCCCGATCTGATCCTCCTTGACATACAGATGCCCGTGATTAACGGTTTTGAGGCTGCAAAGATTTTGAAAAACGATCCCGCGACAAGGCACATCAAGGTCGTTGTGATCACCTCTTTCGCCATGAAGTTCGAGCAGGATGAGATCGTAGCAACAGGGATTGATGACTACATTGCAAAGCCCATTGACATCAGGGAACTCCACGAGGTTGTGAAGCGTCACATCGGATAGCGGCAGGCGAAATTCCTTGACATATCT
>CAZPCG010000502.1:0-2095 GCA_964584875.1 uncultured Spirochaetota bacterium | reverse complement strand
GATCGCGGGTGTTCCATCCCGCCACCCAAACATTGCCCCGAGTGGGTATGAACAGGGCATTGAGGTGCCGGAGGAGGGTGGATTTTCCAGATCCATTGGCTCCTACGACGGCAATATACTCACCCTCGTATATCTCCAGGTCGACACCTTTCAGGGCGTACTCCACCCCATTGGCATCGATTGCCTTGCCACTTTCAACCTGATATGAGTAGTACACATCCTCAATATGGATAAAAGGTTGCGCCTGTGCCTCCATCTCTTTCTTCCACTACGATATGAGCGGACTCCCCTTCAAACCTGTTTCATTCAAGATGTCACCGGGATATCAGTTACAGATGAGAGTATATGCGGGAAGATTCAGGAAAGGACCGGCCAGTTGAAGTAAATACTGACCGCTGCTCATCCCGGCTGTCTCGGTCGTAACTGATCCAAGCAACCGATGAACTGTATTAATGATAATGATTTTTCAAGTAAGTGGAAATATAAATCTGTACTGGGAGGCGGGTCTGCCAGGATGTGCCACCCTGAACCAGCCCCATATGAATCGGCACGCATGAGAGATATGGCACAATTATTGCGTTTTACTTTCGGGTCTTTTGGATTATATTTGTTAGAAATCTTTATTTTTTACCCTGGAAACCTGGCAGGAAAGAGCTGTCAAATCCTCCATGAACGAAGAGACGTTGAAACCATCTGAAGAACAGATTGCAAAAGCTCCAAAAGTGCTGCTCCACGATCATCTTGACGGCGGTCTCAGGCCCCAGACGATCATCGACCTTGCAAAATCCCATAAAGTTACGCTCCCGGAATCGGACCCGGAGAGGCTGGGCACCTGGTTTTTTGAAGGTGCAAACAGGGGGAACCTCAAGGAATACCTGAGGGGATTTGATATCACAACAGGGGTTATGCAGACGGAAGAGGCGCTGCAAAGGGTAAGCTACGAAATGGTAGAGGATATGAAGAGGGACGGTGTAGTCTACGTTGAAACCAGATTTTCACCTCTCTTTCATACAAGGCTCGGGCTGAGCTGCGAGCAGGTAATAGAATCAGTGCTCAGGGGCCTGAGGGATGGTTCCCGAACATTCGGGGTACGGTTTGGGCTGCTCATCTGTGCAATGAGAAACCTGCCGCCCTCCCGGTCGCTGAAAATGGCCGAGTACGCGGTGCGCTACCGTGAGCAGGGCATTGTGGGATTTGACCTGGCAGGGGACGAGCTCGGCTATCCCCCGAAGCGCCATCTCGACGCCTTCCAATACATACAGCGGAACAATTTCTACATCACGATCCACGCTGGGGAGGCCTTCGGGAAGGAGTCGATATGGCAGGCGCTCCAGTTCTGCGGGACACACAGGATCGGTCACGGGCTGCACCTGAAAGATGACATCATGGAGCTTAACGAAAAAATCTTTGAAATGGGCACCCTCGCCCAGTATGTTCTCGACCGCAGGGTGCCTCTGGAGATATGCCTTTCCAGTAACCTGCATACAGGGGCCGTCCCCGATCTGCGCTACCATCCATTCCCCATCCTCTACCACAGCGGTTTCAGGGTCACGCTCAACACCGATAACAGGCTCATGAGCAGGACCACTCTCACCAGAGAGTTTGCCATTGCCGCCAAGCAGTACAACCTCACCATGCGGGATATCGAAAAGCTCACCCTCAACGCGATGAAGAGCGCCTTCATCTCCTTCCCCCACCGCCTTAACCTCATTTACAATACGATAAAACCGGGTTTTACCAGGCTGAGGAGCAGTGCAAAGGATGCCCATTAAATCCCACAGGCATTACGATGTAAGCGGGCTTGGAAACCCCCTCGTTGACATTCTAATCAACGTTTATGATGACTTCCTTGTACAGGGCAACCTTCACAGGGGCATCATGCATCTGATCGACGTTGAACGAAAAACCAGGCTCCTTGAGCTTACCAGGGGGAAAGAGCGAGTCATGGAGGTCGGGGGCTCATGCCCGAACACAATAGCAACCCTTGCTCTCCTTGGCGCACGGGTTGCCCTGACAGGCAGCATAGGCAATGACCCTTATGGCTCCTTTTTCGAGGACAGGTTGAAGGAGAAAGGCATAGACTCCTTCCTCTGCA
>CAZPCG010000501.1:0-2096 GCA_964584875.1 uncultured Spirochaetota bacterium | reverse complement strand
TTTTCCACCCATTATAAACGTCCTTATACCTTTTTCAATTATATCATATTTCATTAAAGATGACGATTCTGGACATGGTTGCATCTCGTAGTGCATTGATGTAAAATGGGAGTTGGAGTTTGTCCATGGTGAGAAAACCACTGGCGTTGATCTTTCTGCTGTTCACGATGCTCGCAGGGTGCCAAAACGAAAGGATCTCCGATGAGGAGATGTCTATACTCGTTGGTCCCTATCTCCAGACTGCAACCCCCACTTCCATAAACATTATGTGGGAATCTGCTGAAGCGAGCCCATGCCGGGTAGAATGGGGTGTCTCAACATATCTACAGAACCGGTCGACGGGTTTCGACATTGAAAGCAGGACCATCCTGGATCAATATAAAGATATTATCCCGAGAAGATACACGGAATCTGTAATCCACCACGTTCAGCTAACGGACCTCGATCCGGACACCCGTTACTACTACAGAGTAATCACAGGAGACCTTGCAAGCGATGTTTACGACTTTCGCACCCCACCGGCAGAAGATTCGGATAAATCCTTTACCTTTATTGTTATCGGCGACAGCCGAACAGCCCCAAAAAACCTTTCAAAGGTTGTCCATGATGGCATTATTACCTTTGCTCAATCAATGCTACCAGATGGAAGCACCCTTTCCGACGCGCTCGCTCTGGTCTTTTGCCTCGGGGACATCGTCACCGACGGTGCCGTTTATGACGAGTACAGGGTTGAGTGGTTTGAGCCGATCCACCCTCTAAGTGCCCAGGTTCCGTTCTACGTTGCAATAGGTAATCATGAGTATACGTTCTCCGATCCCGCAGGGATATTGCCTGATGGAAACAGTGAGGAAAATGCCGAGGCTTTCTTCGCCTATCTGGAACTGCCGGGGGATGAAAACAGATACTCGTTCAACTACAGCAACACTCATTTTATTGCCTTGAATACAAATGGGCCCACAAGCAATGCCATGTGCTCATACGGAAGCGGCTTTGAGGAGCAGCTTGCATGGCTCGAAAAGGACCTTTCCAGCACAGCCTCTGATCCGAACATCGATTTCATCTTTGCATTTCACCATCACCCCTATAAAACCGAGCTCTGGAACCGGGGCGAATCCAGAGGATGTACGACCAGGGTTGGGGAATTCGTAAAGCTCTATGAAAAATACGGCGTCAACGCATACTTCTACGCTCACACCCACGCGATGGAGCGGGGCAACTCAAGGGATAAACCCCTTTACTGGGTTCTGAGTGGCGGTGGAGGTTGTGAGCTGTCCAACTGGTACGGGCCCTCCACAGCAGAAGGGATCAGCTTTGATCATCCCGAGATTCAGAAATCTATCGATGAGCACGGGTTCCATATCGTTGCGGTCAAAGCAGGTGATAACCCTGAGTTTACCATCACATACGTAAGCCTCGGAGACCTGGACAACAGAGAGCAGAAGAATGCGGAGGTTGTCGACCAGTTCACCTTTATCAAGAACAATGCGCCTCCCGAAAAGCCCTCTCCGGTTTTTCCCCTCAGTGCGGATTGGCCTGACCCTGAGAACATCCGCTTTCAGGCATCCTCTTTTTCGGATAGAGATCAGGTTCAGGATCCTTTAACCGGTTTATGGAGCGGCGACTACCATCACGAAACGCAGTGGCAGATCACCACGGAGCCGGGTAATTACCCTGAGCCCTACCCCGTGCCCGTATTCCCGCCGCAACTGCCTGTTCCAGCTTTTCCAGTGGTGGTGGATAGTTGGGTACGGTTTGAAAACTTCTATGGTGAAATCAAACCGATTGAGAAGGAGACCCTTCTCCCGGGCACACCGATCGATACCAGGGCAGGCGATGATCTCACGGATGAGATAATAAGCCTTGATCCGGATACGACATACTACTGGCGCCTGCGATACCGGGACGGAAGAGGCCTGGCCTGGTCCGAATGGTCGGATGAGATGACGTTCACCACTGCACCGTAACGCAAAACTGATAAACAATACCTTATAAACCTGGGGACGCCTTCATCGCAACTTGAAGCTATTACGCGATTCCCCCTCATCACATGCGGGGATTCTCCTGCAGGTGGCGGACGAAGATGTGGCCGAGCAGCT
>CAZPCG010000500.1:0-2102 GCA_964584875.1 uncultured Spirochaetota bacterium | reverse complement strand
CGTCGCCTGGATGCATCTCAAAGCCCACCCTCACCCCTGCATTTTTTAGAAGCTTTGACGTCTCCTTCCAGAAGGGGATCACCTTCTTCTCCCACTGCCACTTATAGGCTTCTACGAAATAGGGCGGCCAGGGACAGGTGATCCAGTTAGGATACTTTGCGTCCTCCCCCGCACCGGGGCAGCCGCAGAAGGCGTTCACCACCCCGACGCCTATCTTCTCTGCGAGCCTGATCGCATTCTTCAAGTCCTCTGTATGCTCTTTGCTGAATTTTGGATCGGGGTGGAGGGGGTTTCCATGGACCGAAAGGGCGCTGAGCTCAAGGCCCTTTTCCTTGTAGGCATCGACAAACCGCTTTCTGGCGTCATCATCTTTAAGGAGCACCTCGGGGTTGCAGTGGCCTTTCCCAACAAAGCCCCCTGCCCCCACCTCAACGGCTTCGAGTCCTGCGGCCTTGATGGCTGCAGTCGCATCTTCCCACGATTTATTCCCGAACACAACAGATATAACTCCAAGCTTCATACTATGCCTCCTCTCTTTCCTCCTCCTTCTCCTCCGGTACTTTAAAATGGGAGAAGACGATAAACAGCGCAAGCCCGACTCCAGTTATGAGAAAACCCTTGCGGTGAAGGTACAAAACCCAGGGCTGGCAGAGCGCAACTATACCGATGACGATGATCACCATCGCAAGGGGCTCCAGAACCTTCTTGGCTATCCTTTTGAACATGTACCTGTCCCCCTACTTCCTTATTGCTCCGAAGGTCACTCCACGAAGCAGGTGCTTTCTCAAAAGAAAGGTAAACACCGCAACTGGAATGAGGAAGATCGAAGCCCCTGCCGCGATGACACCCCAGTCAACGATCCCTACTCCAAGCTGGGACGGGATGAATGGTGGAGCGGTCTGGGCCTTGCGCGTGGTCATGATGAGTGCAAAAACGTACTCGTTCCAGCCGAAGATGAAACAGAAAACCATCGTTGCTGCAATGCCGGTGGCAGCCTGCGGGAGCACGATCTTTCGGAACGCCTCGAAGCGTGTGTAACCGTCCACCATTGCCGCCTCCTCGTATTCCTTCGGGATCTCGTCTATGAATCCCTTCATGACCCAGGTCGCAAAGGAGAGGTTGAAACATGTGTACAGCAGGATCAGCCCGAAACGTGTATCATTGAGACTGAGAAAACGGTACATGAGGAAGAGCGGGATGGTCACGACAACCGGCGGCAGCATCCTGGTGCTGAGGATGAAGAACAGCCAGTCGTTCTCACCCTTTACCTTGAAACGTGAAAACCCGTACGCAGTCAGGGTACCGAAGGTCACCGAAGCGAGGGTACTCAGTATGGCGATGATGAAGCTGTTGAAAAGCCTGGCAGGAAAAGGAGAAACCCCGGTGATGGTCTGCCCCAGTTTCAGCACCCGCTTCTCATACCACTTTGCGTTCCCTAGCCTCTGCTCCATCTCTTCCTGGCTTCGGACAAGGGAGCGTTTGGTAAAAAGCTTGATATAGCTTGTGATCTCGGGCTTGAAGAAGAGCTTCGGCGGAACTGCAGTCACTTCTTTGAACGGCTTGAAGGACGTCGTAATGACCCAGTAGATCGGTATCAGGTAGATAATCATTGCAATGAGTACGAGAGCTATAAGAAACCAGTGGGCTATCCTTCTTCCACCTGCGGTAACTCCTGGCATTTCACATTTCCTTTGCTTTGTTTAAATATTTGATATAGATGTTGCTGATCGCTATGATCATGATCAGAATGATGTAGGCAAATGCCGATGCCCTGCCTGTTCTCCACTGGGCAAAGGCAAGACGGTAGAGATTTACAGCGATAAGCTCGGTTGCGGTGCCCGGCCCTCCACCCGTCATGACAAAGGCGATATCGAACATCTTGAAGGCTTCCATAGTCCTGAATATCAGCGCTATGAAGAGCAGTGGGGATACGAGCGGGAGGGTGATCCTCCTGAACTTGAACCACCAGGAGGCCCTGTCGATCTCTGCTGCCTCGTAGAGGTACTGCGGTATTGCAGAAAGCCCCGCCAGGGAGAGGAGCATGGTGAAGGGCGACCACATCCATATATCCGTGATGGCCACAGCAGCCAGGGCAGTTTTAG
>CAZPCG010000499.1:509-2105 GCA_964584875.1 uncultured Spirochaetota bacterium | reverse complement strand
TTTCATCGAATCGGGAAGGCACCTGTAGAGGTTGTCCTTGAGAATCGCTGAGCAATCGTAGATATTACCCTCATCCTTGATGACATGACTTTTCGTGCTTCCGTCTATGCTCTCCACGAGAAAAATCCGTTTCTCTGTCCATTTATATTCGTTTGTGACCTTTACCGTTTCTATCCTCTCAAGGCCTTCGGTATGATGGATACCCCAATCCAGGAGACCGTCGTACTGGTTGAAACCTCTCTGGCTTCTGAATTTAACCCTTATTTTTATGAAGAATTCCATGCCGGCAAAACCGAATGTTATTTTGCCATCTTTTCCAACCTGGCTAGCATCATAAACCGCAACTTTGCTCTCTCTGGACCTGTTCTTTTCCATCTCCTTCAAAAGCTGGTCGCGCAGTATCCCGAGAACTTCAATTCCTTTTGTAAAGGTGTCAGTGATCATGTAAAGGTTCTCAACTGTTGATGCCATATCAATGCTCCTTGGTTATGTGGAGTTCTCCGAACTGCTCATCAGGGTCGGTTTTTCCAGCGCTCGATTTGATTGAGTTTTCCATGGGGTGGTGGCACTTCACGAGACGGTCAAGTAGCCCCTGAGCTTTTACTGAGCCTTCATCGCAGCTTAATCTTTACTTCAACCTGGTTTTCTCACCCACATGTCGTAGAGTGAAAGAAGAATGAGCAGAGCGAACGAGATGGCAACGAGCGCACCCCCGATCAGAACAAGGGGGGCAAGCGAGGCAGAAAACTTTGCAAGCCACCATGCTCCTATGTCCAGTGCCGCTGCAAAAAATGCAAGCCCGAAGATGGACTGCTTGATTTTATCAGAAAATAGCGTGAATGAGAAAACAAGGGAGAGCAGAAACATGATAGCGACGATGGAGAATAGATGGGTGTGGCTCAAAGATACGAGCCTGGAGATGGATTTTCCCGTATCCTGTGCCAGGAACGGTTTTACCTCATCGTATGAATCCAGGGCAACACCGGCAACCTTTACATCCTTTGAATGGCAGCTGTTGCAGGAATTGTCAAATATTGCTTTTACAGGTTCGAACTCTTTCTCCCCTGCTCCTGCATGTATCCAATCCTTTACCCTTTTGTACTCATCGTCGGTTGCAAAGTACTCCCGCATTGTCCCATCGATCGCTTTTTCAAGCTTCGTTTCCTCTCTGGCGCCGTAGAAGGCGATTCTGATGTCGTTAAGCGAGAGACCTTCCTGTTTATCTATAGGGGAGTAAGTAAAATAGATGTTCATGAACCCTAAGAGATAGGATATGCCGGTGAGAATCAGAAAGGCTGTGATTGCTATCTTCGCGCTTGCGGGAAGGCTTTTCAGGCCCTTGCTCTCTTTCCAGAACATTTTATCCTCCTTGAGGGGTTGTCAGAAAACTGTATATGAGATTCCGGGTTTACTCCATGTATTTACCCGGATCTGATGAGTGAAAGGTATATATATTAGGATCATCCGGAAAATGAGTACCTGGATCAGGATTGCTTCGTCAGTCGCCTTCAGCTCCTTCCTCGCAATGACAGCCTGTATAATCTTTTCTCGATATAAGTTCGCATTAGGTACGCATTATTCGGATGAGCCATATAT
>CAZPCG010000499.1:0-499 GCA_964584875.1 uncultured Spirochaetota bacterium | reverse complement strand
GATAATAATTTTCCCTAAAAGCTTACACGGAAAAGTAATTTTGTCAAGAACTAAAAGCCAATTATAAAAAATTCCGGATTATTTGGTTTATCGCATAATCCTGATAAGGGTTGCCTTGAATGAACCACAGCACTGACCTTGAGGGCTCAGGCGTAGCTGTGAAGTCCAGGCAGCAGGTAGTTCACCCCGAAGAATGTAAATATTGTAAAAACGAACCCGACTATTGAGAGAATTGCGGTCATCTTTCCGCGCCACTTCTTCACAAGACGTGTGTGGAGGTAGCCGGTATAGATAAACCAGGTGATGAGCGACCATGTCTCCTTCGGGTCCCATGACCAGTAGCTGCCCCAGGCGTACTGGGCCCAGATTGCCCCGAAGATCAGGGCGCCTGCAGTGTATATCGGGTATCCGATCCCGATGGATGTGTATATGACCTTATCAGAATTTCTCTTTTTCTCCTCGTCATGAACAGAAAGGTAGTAGATCGCAGCGATGAAGC
>CAZPCG010000498.1:0-2107 GCA_964584875.1 uncultured Spirochaetota bacterium | reverse complement strand
GCATGGCACCGTCTCAAGCCGCTGCACAGTGCGTTCAAACTCCCGCTCGTAGGAAATGAGGTATCGTTCGATGTCATGGTTCTGCGCATCTGCGGGGTGACGTATGAAGAGAAGGATGAGGAGGGATAACTGCAGAGTCACAACTCTGCAGACTCTTTCACGCCGGCCTGGCCGTCGTCGTTTTTGAGGGATGAGGAAGGATACCAGCAGCGCCGCAATACTGCCGGAGGGACGGTTCATCCGCTTAATCCATATCTATGAGAATTACATGAATACGCCTTTCGTATTCAGACATTAGAGCCTTTCTTCACCTTTTTTGCAAGCTTTTTTTATCGAAAACTCAATGCTTTACGAATTGCCCGGGGAGAGATATCTTTTATACTAAGAACCCATCATGAAGAAAAGGAGGCAGTCAATGAGTCTCAAGGAAAGAATCGAAAAGCTCATTGAGAAGGGAGTTTCAACATCGAAGGATGTATTTGAGATCGCCAGGGAAAAAACAAAAGAGCTGAAGGAAAAGACCGTGCTGAAAACCGAGATCAGAGGTCTTGAGAACGAAGCCCGCAACCTATTCGCCAGGCTAGGCACGATGGTGTATGGACACCTCGTTGAAAAGGGCCAGAATACCGTATCGAAGGGAACAGCAGATATTAAAGACTTACTGCTTGAAATCAAAGACCTGGAAAAAAGAATAGCTGAAAAAGAGGAGGAGCTGAAGAAGCTCTAGCCCACTACGCTATCCGCTGAACCTTCTTACGCCTCGATGCAGCTTCGACAACGATAGCACCCAGACCGAAGAGAGCCACTACCAGCCAGACGAAAAACCCTATGCCCGGGATGAATCTCACAAGACGGATGAGTAAAAGCCCCAGGGCAAAGGCTCCGAACAAGGCTCCCGCCGTTACACTACCATTAAACTGGCGCAGGATAAGGCGCCCCAGCAGCAATCCGACAATAATCTGGCTAAGGTATAGCGCAACGATGTAGAGCGACAAGGTAATTGCTCCCAGTGTGATTCCCACAACCGTTGAAAAGGCAATGGCAACGCCAACAGGGACCACGAAAAGGATGAGCGCTCCCCATCCGGCGCATGCCCCTATCCTCTCCTTGAGGGTAATAGCAAGTGAATCCACCCATCGAGGCATGAGGAGGATAACCACGAGCCCAACAAGGAGCATCATGAGGTATGCAACGATCTTCCCGACAACCCCTGCAAGAATGACGAAGGGGAAGACCTCCTTCAGCCTCTCCCTGAATTCCGGAATGCGATGGGTAATGGCTCCAGCAACCTCCGCACCTGGTTCGATACTGGCCTCCTTCTCACTGTAGTAGACAAGGTCCCCGCCGATTTTTGCACCCCTCGCAAGGCTCAGGGTTTTCACGGCAAGATAAACATCGTCTCCGATTCTGTTCTGGAGCTCCACGCTGCTCCCACCGCCAAGAACGTAACCCCCCACAGGTCCCCCGAAGAGCACACTCCTTGCACCGAAGACCACATCACCCTTTACCTGAGCGCGCTCCCCAATTACCACTTCATTACCAACAGCCAGGATATCCCCTCCAACAGTTCCTTCCACCACCATACTCTGCCCCATCATTCTCAGGCTGTGGCTCAAGGTTCCAGAGAGAGTTATGCGGTTTGCAATCAGGAGAGCGCCTCCCTTTACATTGCCCTCTATGTTGATTGTCTTTGCAGCAATGAAGAGGTCTCCATTCACCGTGCCTCTGATCGAAACCGTCTCCCCGGCAAAAAAGACGTCCTCATCGATGACCTCCCCTCTCTCCACGGTAAGGTAAGCACCAGTCCTCGCTACGAATGCAAATCCACCTGCGGATGCAAGGAGTGCAAAGCAGAGAACAGCAGAGACCATCAGCATCACGCGCTTCATGGGTTCAATCATTCCTCCCTCCTTATCCAGAACATAATCTTTTTTGTATATTATTACAATATTGCAAAGAAAGCAATTCGTCAAGTGCGGTAGAACATCCACAAACCTACGCCCCTTTTCCAGGGAGGCATCCCGGGTGAGCTGTTTTCGGTCGTTACGATATGTACATAAACCGAATACGTTAAATCCTTAAACACTACATTCGGTTGACATCCGCA
>CAZPCG010000497.1:0-2108 GCA_964584875.1 uncultured Spirochaetota bacterium | reverse complement strand
GTTTATAAGTTTGATTGCGGCTTTTTTCTAGCTTCTAAGGAGATAAAAATGGAAGATGGGGCGCCCAGAATTGCCATAGTTACTTTCACGGATGACCGTGATGTGGGTCTCTATTCGAAGGAAGTGGAGGAGCATCTTCGAAAGAAACAGGAGGAGATGAAAAGGTTTCTCAATACAAGCGGGATCACCGTTATTGATCCCCTGGGTAAAATAAGAAAGAGAGGTTCTCTTCCCTATGGGGTGAGAAATCTTCAGGACGTCAGGCAGGTGGTGGACCTTGTGCGCGCTCAGAGTGTAGATGGTGTGATAATAGGTGCATGGAACTGGGCTCCCCCCATGCTTGTGATGGATTTCGTGAGAAGATTGAGAAAACCCATACTCTA
Source organism: uncultured Spirochaetota bacterium (assembly GCA_964584875.1). Taxonomy (GTDB): domain Bacteria; phylum Spirochaetota; class B62-G9; order B62-G9; family DRHN01; genus CAZPCG01. Next base: position 1,725 of record CAZPCG010000497.1, on the reverse strand, counting down.
CTACAGTGAAAATGATCCGATGACAGGTTCTCTTTCACAACTGAGCGCCACCTGTTCAAGCCTCATGGAGTGGGGTGCTGATAGCTGTTCGCTCAACCACGAAAGAAGCTTCGGCAACAGGGAGGGAATGCTGAAGTGGGTGAGGGCTGCCTGTGCCTTTTCACGGATGAGGGAGAGCGCCCTCCTTCTCTGGGGCGGGACCTACGCGGTGAAAATGGAACAGCTCCAGGACGATGTGCCAAGATTGAAATCCTTCATGGTAAGGGAAGTGTTGGGTGAGGATCAGTACATCCTGGTGAGCAGGGCTGAGAAGATCATGAAGAGTCAGCCTGAACGTATTGGATCTTTCGTACAATGGCTTATTGGCAATGGACTAAAAATATCCTATGACAGTAAAATGCTCACAGCTGAAGCCTTAAGTAAGCAGGTTGCGCTTTTGCTTGCGGCCCGTGACAGACTTGAAGAGTTAAGGAACGAGAACATAAGGGGTGTGTCCATCAAATGCCAGCCGGAGATCTACTACGAGTTCGGGGTCAATGCCTGCACACTGCCAGCCTTTTTGCCCTTTGCCTCGAATGAGAGCGGAAGCCAGCAGATCTATCCAACGGTGTGCGAGGGTGATATAAAGGGCCTTTTAACCTCCATGCTCCTGCATCTCCTCAATCCAGAGGTACCGCCGGCATTCGGTGACCTTGTCTCGGTTGGCGACGATCACATCGAGTTTGCTAACTGCGGGGCAGGCTCCCTTTTCTGGGCCGCAAATTCCCTGGACCCGAAAGAGGCGTTTCGGAATACGGAGGCCACAGGCAACATCCATGGTGTTTCTGGAGCGGCTTTCAGCTATTTTGGCAGGGCAGCCCCTGCGATTACCGTAGCGCGGCTTACACGGATCAAGGGAGATTACTACATGCAGGTTGGAGCAGGGCAAGCGCTTGACGCCCGTGCGTTTTTAACCTCTATGCTGGGGGATAAGCTTCATACCCACCCGCGTCAGGCATGCTGCAAGGTGGTTGTGGACCTCGGGGTAAGGGGGGAAAGCTTTGTGAGGTGCATCGGGGCTAATCACTTGAGCGCAACCCTCGGAGACGTGACGGAGGAGGTTGAGACTGTGTGCAGGTTGTGGGGCATCCCAGTTGTAAGAATCGATTCGGATGCGGAAATGGAAAGCTTTTATAAAATAGTCCGGTACAGAAATCTCAGGGTGCGGTAAGGTGCAAAGAGCGGAGGCGCGGTATGTCTGCAAGGTATCTGGTTGGCATTGACCTGGGAACCACGCTGGCGAAGTGTGCCATCTACGACGAGAATGGTGGGGTTGTTTCGGAGGCGGGGAGGGAGATGGAAGTTCGGTACCCGAAATCGGGGGAAGCTGAACAGGACGCCTCAGCCTTTTATACAGTTTCCTGTGAGCTGATACGGGAATGTATTGGGAAATCCGGTATCGATACGGGGAGTGTCGCTGCTGTTGGTATCGATAGTCAGATGGGCGGCATTATGTCTATAGATAAAAACTTCAACCCGGTGACCTATTACGATACCCCGCTTGACAGCCGGAGCGCTCATGAGAACAGATACATGCATGAGAGGTTCGGTGAACTGATTCTCCAGAAGAACGGGTCTCTGTCAACCTACGGAAACAAGATCCTTTACTGGAAGAAGAGGAATGAATGGAAGGATATTCATAAGTTCATTCAGCCCTCCGCATTCGTTGCCGGCAAGCTTGCAGGG
>CAZPCG010000496.1:0-2116 GCA_964584875.1 uncultured Spirochaetota bacterium | reverse complement strand
TGGCACCCCTCTCTTTCAAGGTTCCCAGTTCCAGTGCGCCGTCTGTCCCCATGCCAGTGAGCAGTACTCCTACTACATTTTTCCCGAATACATAAGCGATTGTGCGTAACAAATAAGAAACCGACGGCCGAAGGCCGTTTTCCGGATCATCACCTGAAAGGAATATTCTGCCGCCGTTTGCGATACCCATGTGGAATCCGTCCGTTCTTTATTGGAAAGGATGTTATGCTTCACCGCTGCTGCTTTCACCTTTGCAATGTCAACCCCCGCCCCATCGTCAGAAATGGTTATTTCGACCTGCCCAGAGTTTTTCTGAGCGAAGGAAAGCACCACCCTGCCCCTGGGCGGTTTCTCCTTCTGCTTGCGTAAAGAGGGTATTTCAATACCATGGTCTATGCAGTTTCTTACAAGGTGAATGAGAGGGTCCTTCATCTCCTCAAGAATACGCCTGTCTATTTCAGTTTCTCCTCCCTGAATCACCAGATCCACTTCCTTGCCCTGCTCCCGTGAGAGCTCACGGACAAACCTCGGAAAGCCCTCTAAAAGTGACGAGACCTTATATGATTCATAGCATCAATGGATTCCTCCGCTGATTTAGTTCCGGCCTGCGCAACCTGCACCGTCTTCTGAGAAGTCTCAGAAACATACTTTGCCTTCTGGCTTGCGACATGGGCCGTCTGTTTGACTTCCACCGTTGATGTCATTTCACTCACCGAGGTTGCGGTTTCAGCAGCTCCCGACGCTACCTGGGCTGTCACGGCAAGTATCTCAGCCGATGAAGATGCAAGCTGGGCTGTACCCTCCCGCAGCTGGCGTGTGATGGACCTCGTGATGAGAAAGCCCATTGAGAGAGCGAAAACAAACGCAAGAATAAAAGAGGAAACCTGTACTAGGGAAAGACGGTTCACCTTTTTTGTGATCTCAGTACGCCCTTCAGCCTCGAGCTTCATTTCCCGTTCACGAAAACTCCTCGCTTTTTCAATCAATTCTTCAGTAATGGGTCTGACTTCACTGATGCCAAGCGAGAGTGCCTCTGCCCCTCTGCCCTGCTGTACCAGGGCTACGACCTTCTCCTGGGCCTGTTCGTGCCTTGCCTGGAGGCCTGAGATGTCATCGAGCATCTTCCGCCCTTCTTCGGTGATGGCAAGTTCCCGCATTCTCCCAACAATCTCATTGAACTGGCGACGGTCCTGGTACAAATCATCCAAATATATATTTCGATCATCGGGATAGAGGAGGAAGCCGCGGTAGTTTGCAACCTGGTCCCTCAGCTCAAACCTCAGCTCGTTTGAGCCGTCAACAAGCCTCTCGTTCACGTCGATAAATCCCGTGTAGGCATCCTGCATCATGCTGATGCTGTAAAAGCCGATTACAACCGCAACCGACATCAGCACCAGGATGACGGCATACCCTCCGATGACTTTTTTAGCTATTGTCATTTCTGTCCTCCTATAATTACTTCCTCATGTATAACAACACCTGGATCTTCAAGCAGCTTTTTTGCATCAAGGATTACGACACCCTCTTTGGTAACACCCCTGAGATACTTCTCCCTGATGCCGGTAAGGGTGGGGAGGGAAGGCTGAATATCTTTTAATCGAACCTGCCGCACTCCGAGGACCGTATCTGCTACGATGCCGAACTCCATTGTATCGTCGTGAACGATAATGACCCTGTTAAGGTCTCCGAGCCCCTTTTCAGGCAGCTCAAAAAACTTCTTGATATCGATGACCGGGATGATCTGCCCCCGGACATTTATAAGACCTAAAACAAAGGGTGGAGTACAGGGAACCGGCGTGTATTCTTTCAACGGATAAACCTCGCGAACAAGGCAGGGCTCGATGCCGTAATTTTCGTATGAAAGCAAAAACTCAAGGATTTCCATATACTTTTCTTCTTTCTTTGCCTCTTCCCTCGCAAGTAATCTGGCCCTCTGTCTCAGGATTTTTCTCGCCTCATCAGGACCTTGAGAAAATCCCCTCTCGATTATCTTGTTTACAGCCTCCATTCGGCGTCGAACTTCGTTCCAGTCGGTCTTCTCACCCATATAACCACCTCTTTTATACTACCCCCTCACCCCAACCCGCTCCCCCAGTAAAATGGCAGAGGGTTAATC
>CAZPCG010000495.1:0-2120 GCA_964584875.1 uncultured Spirochaetota bacterium | reverse complement strand
ACCCCGAAGCGAGGGTGGAGGACCTTTCTGCAGGGGAGCAGCAGAGGGCAGAGATTATCAAGGTTCTGTACCATGACCCTGAGATACTGATCCTCGATGAGCCAACCTCACTAATCTCAACCGATGCCGGACATCTTTTTAAGGCCCTTCACGATATGGCCGAGCTGGGTTATGGGATACTCTTCATAACCCATAAAATCGAAGAGGCCCTGGAGGTGGGCGAACGAGTAACGGTTCTCAGGCTTGGAAAGCACATGGGTACACTGAGAACCGCCCGGACCGACAGGGATGAGCTTGTAAAGCTCATGTTCGGGGAGCATGTGCCGGTCCACCTTGAGAGAAAACCTGTGAAGTCAAACAGGGTGGTTTTCGAGGTGAGAGACCTTCAGGCTCTTGCTCCCGATGGTGAGCCAGCCCTTCAACGCGTATCCTTTGCCATCAGGGAGGGGGAAATATTCGGTATCGCAGGAATTTCGGGGAACGGCCAGAGCGAGCTGGTTGAGGTCGTTACGGGTTTGAGACGCGCCACGGGGGGCCGGGTTATCATCCTTGGGAAGGACCTCACAAACTGCTCCCCTGGGGAAATCATCAGGGCGGGGGTTGCACACATACCTGAAAAGCGACGTGAGATGGGTGTAGTTGAGCCCATGACAGTAGCGGAGAACATCGTTTTAAAGGATGTACGGGTTACACCCTTTTCAAGGGGGTCATATCTCAACATACCCCACATCACGGGGCATGCGAAGGATATCGTGTCCCGGTTTGGGGCCTTCGTTTCGGACCTGTGGAAATCACCTACCAGAATTCTCTCGGGGGGGAACATCCAGCGTATCATACTCGGCCGGGAGACATGGAGGATGCCTGAGATTGTGGTCGCAGCCTATCCAACGCATGGGCTTGACGCAAAGGCTATAGAGCACACCTGGGAGCTCTTCATGCGGCTGAGGGAGAGGGGCTCATCCTTCCTTCTCATTTCTGAAGACCTGGAAGAGATAATGGCTCTGAGCGACCGGATTGCGGTGATGTCAGAAGGGAAGATAATGGGCATATTCGAAGGAGCAAGCGCAAAAAGAGAAGAAATAGGGATTTTGATAGCCGCGGGTTCCACCGGCAGGTGATACTTTTTTACTTGTATTCAGTCACTGGATGCCAGGCATAATATCGTTTGAGGAGTTGCACAGCCAGATGGAGCGATACCTGTTGCTCTTCCCACTGGGGGTTGTTGTAGGTTCTTTCGGGACACTCATAGGAGCAGGCGGGGGGTTTGTTCTGGTACCTCTGTTACTCCTGCTCTACCCTGATGAGAGCCCGGGAATTATAACAAGCATTTCCCTTGCGGTAGTTTTTTTTAATGCCCTGTCTGGCTCATTGGCATATGCACGTATGATGCGTATTGATTATAAATCCGGCCTTATATTTTCAATCACCACTGTTCCAGGCGCAATTCTCGGAGCTTTGAGTACTGCCTATATCCCCAGAAGATTGTTTGATGCTGTTTTCGGTATTTTGATGATCCTGGCATCGATATTTTTATTTTTTTATCGGAGCGAAGGGAAGGACTCGGTAAAGCACAAGGGTACCTTACACCTTGTAAGAAATATTGTTGAAAAAGATGGTATTGTTCATACCTTCTCTTACAACCCAACTGCTGGTGTGGTGTTGAGCTTCTTTGCCGGGTACATTTCCAGTTTGCTTGGTATCGGGGGCGGCATTATCCATGTGCCTGCCCTCATTCATGCGCTGAACTTTCCCGTGCACATTGCAACAGCAACCTCTCATTTTATCCTTGCGATCATGGCATTGTCGGGTACCGCTGTGCATATATTAACGGGCTCATTTTCTCATGGCTTTCGTCGGACGATTGCTCTGTCCATTGGTGTGCTATTTGGAGCCCAACTCGGGGCCTTTCTTTCCAATCGTGTGCATGGTCGCTGGATTATCCGAGGCTTAGCCATCGGGCTGGGTTTCGTTGGAATCCAGATTTTTATTCTGGCTCTGTAGCAAGGTGTTTATCATCGTAATCTAAAAATTCTGTAATTGCTCAATAGGCGAACTTCGAGTTTTCATTATGAACAGAATAGACTTATAAATTTTTCATGAATCTCTTATAATCCATGTAC
>CAZPCG010000494.1:0-2123 GCA_964584875.1 uncultured Spirochaetota bacterium | reverse complement strand
TACGGGGCAAGCCTTGCAGTGGGGATAGGGATCCCGATCCCCATCCTTGATGAAGAGATGATAGGGTTTGTTTCGGTTAAGGATGAGGACATCCAGGCTCCCGTAGTCGACTATTCCCATGCCTATCCCAACCGCGAAAGCGGCATTGTCGCACGGGTAAGCTACAAGGAGCTGCGAAGCGGAACGATAACCATCAGAGGGAAAAAGGTCGTAACCTCATCTCTCTCAAGTTACCCCATGGCGGTTGAGATAGCTTCCCTGCTCCGTGACTGGATCAGGGATGGGAGGTTTTTTCTCACAGAGCCGGTCGCCTCACTTCCGGGGGTGGAATCCGGGCAGACCTTTAAACCTCTCTCGATGAAACAGGATGATTAGAGGTGCCTCTTATGACAAAGACCTATGCCAGGAATATCATACTGCACTACCCCAGGGCGCTTGTGGAGCAGCCCGTTATGTCAAATCTCATTAAAATGTACGATCTAACGATAAATATTACCCGGGCGAGAATCGGCCAGGATGAAGAGGGCATAATGGTCGTGGAAATTTCCGGCACCAGGGAAAACCTCGATGCAGGGCTTGCATACCTCAATGAGATAGGTGTTACTTACAAACCGGTATCCAAGGTCATCAGGAGGGTTGAGTCGAAGTGTACCCACTGCAGCGTCTGCATTGCGGTTTGCCCGAGCGGCGCCCTCGTTATCGAGGACAGAGCAACAATGGAGGTGCAGTTCATAGAGAACAAGTGCATAGCCTGCAGCCTCTGCATCCCCGCCTGCCCCTACCAGGCAATGGAGCTGCGTGAGTAAGCGAACGCATAGCAGAGTTGCTCCGTGGCGGCCAAGGGTGACGACGAGCCGTTCGAGGAGAAGATGAAGCGGCTGACGAATGAGCTGGAGTTGCAGTTTGCCGAGAGTAGGCGGCTGAAGAAGGCGATTCGGGAGCGACTGAAGGGGGTTGGGTATGGCAGCTACGCGAAGGTTGCCTGACGATCCGCTTGATTTCATCCAGCGATGTGTCCGGAAAAGACGTATTTTCTGGAGCTATCACGTGAATATGCGAATGCACGAGAGATCCATTACACGGAACCAGATTCTCGATGCCGTTGATACCTATGAGATCTTAGAAACCAATCCCCATGACAAGTTCCTTCCCAGTTATCTTGTGTATTCAAAGGTCGGCGAGACTGTGTTTCACGTATTGTTTGCAACTGACTGCGACGACGACAACGTGCGGGTAATCACGGCCTACCGACCAGATAATGCCGAATGGAGTAGCGACTTCAAGACGAGGAGACGAAAATGAAATGCCATGTATGCGGTGGAGAATTAAAACCAGTAATTACGGACATGCCATTTAAACCCGATGCAAAACGCGTTGTAATCTTCAAGGACCTGCCGGTCTTGCAATGCGGTTCGTGTGGCGAGTACCTTCTCGAAGACGCCACCATGAAACGGGTGGATGAGATGCTGGCAAAGGCTGACCAGAAAGCCGAGCTGGAGATCGTGCGTTACGTGGCATGAGCAACAAGCTGTAAACTTATTGTTGCCTGGGCTTGTACAAACCGCTGCCAATTTACAGGGAGGATTTTGCAGAACTGTATAGCGAGATATTCAGCCAGGGATATCTGAGTGAATAAGGTTTTTTAATATTAGTGGACGCAGCGAGGAGATGATAATGAAGGAGTTTAACTATAGCCCTTCCAAATGGGTCCCGTTCCGCGATGTGGGGGTCCTGGAGCGGGTTCGCAAAATAAGTCGCGAGGACATCGACAAGCACTGGAATCCTGAGTTCAAAATCAAGGTGGTTCCGGATAATCTGGTGGAGTTTTACTTTGTGACAGACATGTTCTACCGCATAATAAAAACAGCAGAGGAAGGCCGAAGCTGCGTGTTGTTATTGCCGAACCCGAATCACGGTTACATCAAGCTTACCCATATTCTCAATAAGTTTCGTATCGACTGCAAGCATCTTCATGTATTCATCATGGATGAGTACGCAGACGAAGATGGGCACGTAGCCCCGGAGAACTTTCCTCAGGGATTTATGCGGTCTTTCAAAAACTATTTTTACAAAAACCTGGACCCCGACCTTCGACCTCCGGAAAAACAGATCTGTGGACCAAC
>CAZPCG010000493.1:0-2123 GCA_964584875.1 uncultured Spirochaetota bacterium | reverse complement strand
CTGAACTTCAAACAAAAAGTCGATCGGTCTCTCGCGCTCTTAGAAGAGGCCTATGAGAAATACAGGGACGGGCTGGTCGTAGCAAACAGTCTCGGCAAGGATTCGGTCTGTGTCTGGTCGCTCGCGAAGCGGGTAAATCCAAAGCTACGGGGATTTATCGTCACAACCCGGTTTAAACCTCAGGAAACTATTCAGTTTATGGAAAAGATGGTTTCTTTTTATCCCGAACTTCGGGTATTCAGGAATGACCAGGTAATATCCGAGCGTCTTTATGAAACCGATCCAGACAACTGCTGCCACATCCTCAAGGTGCTCCCCACGCGATGGGCGATCGAGGCGATGAACGTCAGGTGCTGGGTTACGGGGCTTCGGTGCACCGAAGGAAGAACACGGACCGATTTCGAGGAGATTGAGGAGCGCGACAGGGGGCTCATAAAGCTGAACCCGATCCTGATCTGGAAGGAGAGGGAAGTCTGGCAGTACCTTGCCCTCAATGGCGTTATGGTTAATCCGCTCTATGCCGAGGGATACCGCTCCCTGGGATGCGCTCCCTGCACACATATATCGAATGAGGAGGATGAAAGGGCTGGCCGGTGGGTCGGCACAAGCAAGTGCGGGGGGGAGTGCGGCATTCACACCCGACCTCTCAAGGGAGAATTGACACAGGTATAATCGTGTACCTCTTCATTATGCATTACAGTTGTGTTCACCTGCTGCGTTATACAAATCCTACAAACCCTATTAGGGATGAGAAAAGGACAGAATGAAAAAATACAGGATGATGTGGTTTCTATTTCTCCTCTTTTGCATGTTTCCACTTCTTGGGTCGAGGGGAGAGGGTGATCGCAGAAAGGTTGTGAATGAGGGTTCTCAAAGGGAAGCTCTCAGGGGGACAGTACGGATCTCGGGGGCATGGGCGCTTTACCCCATGGTGGTAAAATGGGGGGAGGAGTTCATGAAATTGAACCCGGGGGTAAGGATCGATGTCTCGGCTGGCGGGGCTGGCAAGGGGATGGTAGATGCACTTTCGGGCCTCGTGGATATGGGGATGATCTCCCGTGAAATACGTCAGGAGGAAATTGCCCAGGGTGCTGTTTTTATACCGGTAGTTAAGGATGCAGTTTTTCCCACGGTGAATGCCGCAAATCCGGTGCTCAATAGAGGGCTGCTATTAAAGGGGATGATGAGGCGGGACTTTGTGGCCCTCTGGATTGAAGGGAGGAGCATTTCATGGGGAGAGGTTGCAGGTACGAAATCATCTGAAAAGGTTCAGGTATACACGCGCTCGGATTCATGCGGAGCGGCTGAAACCTGGGCCCGGTACCTTGGAGGTGTACAGGAGGATTTGAAGGGCATTGCTGTTTATGGGGACCCGGGAGTTGCCGATGCAGTGAGGAGGGATAGAAACGGGATAGGGTACAACAACCTTAATTTTGCTTATGATGCAAGTACAGGGCTTCCAGTTGAAGGTATTATTGTGATTCCTGTCGATATAAACGAAAATGGAAAAGTTGACCCGCAGGAGGACCTTTCAACAAAGGGAAAAGCCGTGCATGCTGTACAATCCGGTGTTTATCCTTCCCCCCCTGCACGGGAGCTATACATCGTTGTGTACAGGGAATTCAAAGGGATCTGTAAGGAGTTTGCAAGATGGGCCCTGACAGAAGGACAGACATACGTTGAAGAAACCGGTTATATCAGGCTCAGCCAGACCCGGATAAAGGAAGCTCTTCAAACATTGGGGTTGTAAAGGAGAAGCTGATCGGTGAAATGGAGACTAATAAAAGATACAACTATCAGGGGATACATGTATTTAGTTGTTATCATCGTAAATGTGCTGCTGTTTCTCCTCGTCTTTGGCCTTTTTTTAAGATCAAAACCCATACTGGTAGAGCATTCTCTCAAGAATCTTCTATTCACCTCATCATGGCACCCTCTCAAGGGGGAATTCGGTTTCTTCTCCTTCATCACCGGGACAGTTGAGGTAACCGCACTTGCGATTGGCATTGCCCTCCCAATTTCTCTCCTCTCCGCAATCTATCTTTCTGAATATGCGGGGAGGAGGTTCAGGCAGATTGTATCTCCCATTATTGACGTGCTTGCCGGTATCCCCTCTGTCATCT
>CAZPCG010000492.1:0-2130 GCA_964584875.1 uncultured Spirochaetota bacterium | reverse complement strand
GCTTGTCCGTGATACCATATCGGCAAGGCTCCAGAGGAGGCCACCTCCGAAATATGTGCCTGTCAGTGAGGCTGTGGAGGTGCGCTCAGGTGCATTCGTGACGCTCCACAAGCGCGGGGCTCTCAGGGGCTGCATCGGGCTCGTCCAGGCGATGAAACCGCTCCATGAAACAGTGAGGGAGATGGCCATTGCTGCCGCTTTTGAGGACCCGCGGTTTCCACCTCTTTCAGGGGAAGAGCTGGAAGATATCGATGTTGAGATATCAGTCATGTCTCCGGTGAAACAGATAACGGATGTTAACGAAATCCAGGTGGGAAAGCACGGAATCATCATCAAGAGGGGATTCAACCAGGGGCTCCTTCTCCCCCAGGTCGCAACCGAGCAGGGCTGGGACCGGAACACCTTCCTGGAGCATACCTGCTACAAGGCCGGGCTTGCAGGCGATTGCTGGCAAAAACCCGGTACGGAGATCAACATCTTTTCTGCGGAGGTCTTTTCGGAGAAGGAGCTTTTTTAGCAATACCTCTTGATGGCTTCGATGATTCTCTCAACTGTTCTTCCATCTGTGTGGGTGTAAATCTCCAGCAGCATTCTCTCCTGTATCTTCCTGTAGCGGTCGGGGTGCTCCAGGTTGTACCTGATAGCCTCCGGGAGGTCCTGCAGTCGGGTGATGACGTCTCCTGCCTGCCAGATCCTCTTTCTCCTCGCTCCATAGAGGAATCGCAAAACACTACGGTTGTTGAGGAATATCATTGGCCTCATGAAGGCGATGTATTCATGGGATACCCCGGAAACATCGGTGATGAGGAGGTCCGATGCCGTAAGCACCGGCACAATGTCGTATAGCTCCCTGCTCTTCTCAAGTAAGAGGATATTACTCCTGTTTTCTATCTTTTTCTTAAGTCTCTCAACCAGTTCTTTCTGGTAGAGGTGCAGATTGGGATGAAGCTTGATCGTAAGCTGATGTTCTTGTGGGAAGTAGTCGGGAAGGTCGATTCCAAATTTCCTGAAGGACGAATTACCCATGCCGTCCATCCATGTCGGTGCGTATAGAACGTTCTTTAACCCGGAATTGAGACCGAGCTTATTCACTTCTGTGTTTCGGTCATAGACATTGTTGAAAATCCTGTCCATCTTCGGGTTTCCGGTTACGATGCAGTTCTTCCTTTTGTTCAATCCTTTTCTCTCAACATCTTCAAGCATCTTTACCCCCGCAAGACAGACGAGGTCGTAGTGGTTGATCTCACTGTTGATGTTGTACGTTTTATCGCTCGTGCCGTGGAATATCTGTATGAGCTTCACCTCTTCATCCCTGAGTGTCCTGAACTTCTTATAGTGAAAATCCTGCAGGATGAGATATCTGATGCGATCTGCCTTCATGGCATCGACAACTGCAGCAACCGAGGGGAAATACTTAACCTGAATTCCTGGAAAATCTTCTTTTATTATTCTCAGGGTCGACTCTGCATCCGTGTAGAGGGTTCCTTTTAATGTTTTGAGCAGGTCCGTTATGTAACCAATCTGGTGGATAGAGGTGTCGATGTAGAATCCATACACTTGTTATCTCCGTTGATATATAATTGCAGTAAAATTATATTATAGAGGAGTTTTCACAAATGCAATACATTCCTTCTTGATGAAGGGGTTTCTGCTTCCAGATGAGTGCTGAATGGCCGCTTGTAACTGTCTGCATCATAAGCTTCAACAGGCTCGAATACTTGAAGAGAACACTGCAGTCCTTCATGGATTGCTGCATCTACCCCAACCTCGAATATTTGATAGTGGACAATGGCTCGGTTCCAGATGTCATCGATTATATCGAGTCCCTGTCCTTCATCACAAAGAAGATATACAACGGTGAAAACATGGGTCTTGGCTATGCGATGAACCAGGTGCGGACCGCCGCTTCAGGGGAGTATTTCTTCAACCTTGAAAACGACTGGTTCTTCTTCTTCCGTTCTGACTGGATGGAGCGGGGAGTGCTGATGTTCATGAGAGATCGGAGTGGCGAGCACATCAGGAAAAAACCTGAAAACCTGCCCCTCGGGCTTGTCAAATACAAGGTTGGTGCGGGCATGGGCAGCTACACCAACAACCCATCCCTCATGTCCAGGAGGGCTTATGAGGATG
>CAZPCG010000491.1:0-2130 GCA_964584875.1 uncultured Spirochaetota bacterium | reverse complement strand
AGCTCGAATGTCGATCCCGGCTTCCCTTGCCCGGCGTCGAGCTGCAGGGGAAGCCTTCATACGATCAGGTAAAGGTTCCCCCCCTTGAATGTTCGCCCTGTACGCGAGCACATCTTCTTTCTGGATCCTGCCACCGGTTCCGCTTCCTTTCACCTGGGCGAGATCGACCTTAAATTGCTCGGCAAGTTTCATCGCAACGGAAGTTGCATTTATTGACACGCGCTCAATTACCCCGGGTTTTTCTTCAGTTTTTTTAATCACCTCTGTCTCTGAAGGCAATACCGGAGTAAGCTCAGGCACCTCTTCGTCATCACTTTCCGCAATAAAAGCAATTGTCACACCGACGGGTACAGTGGTCCCCGTCCCCACTCCTTTCCGAATTCCCTTGAGAACACCCGATGCTGGCGCCTCTACTACTGCGGTGGCTTTATCGGTCATGATCTCGAGAATTCCCTGGCCTGTTTCGACATGCTCACCTTCTCTGACAAGCCAGTTGACAATTTCTCCTCGTTCCATGTGATCAGACATCTTTGGGATAAAAAATTCAACTGCCATTTGTTCTTCCTGTATTCTTTGTGGTATGCCTTAAAAGGATAGTTGCTTGAATAATCCTTTAATCCTCCTGTACCTCTTTTGGAATGTATTTCCTCAAATACTCTATGGATTTGCGAGCTGCAGTATCCGGATCGGGCCACGGCATGATTTCCATGGAAACAAAACCATTATAGTCTATTTCGTACAGCGTGTGAATTATCTTTTCAAAATCGAGGTGGGCGCTCCCAGGATGTTTCCTGTTATCGTCTGTAAAATGTACGAACCAGCACGTATCCCCGGCCTGTCTGATGCTCTCATAAATGTCATCATCTTCGATGTTCATATGATACACATCGAGCATCAGACCGAAATTACTCCGATTGACTCTTTCGACCATTTCAATCCCGTCCTGGGTCGTGTTGATATAATTTGTTTGTTGGAGAGTAATCGGCTCAAGCACCAAACGTATCCCTTTGGGTTTCGCATAACCAGCCAGTTCTCTGAATACTTTTTCCATTTCATCCAGAGTTCGTTTTCTATCATTTGAATAGCCCATACCGCGTACTCGACCTATGTTCACAATCGTCTCTTTTCCGAAGTATTGCTCTGCGAAGTCGATGAACTCCTTGAAGCGATTGAATGCTTTTTTACATATTTCGGGATCAGGTTCAACAAGGCCCAGGTTATCCTCTCCGTAGACATGCCCGGTACAGAGTCCTGTTAATACGAGGCTGTTCTCTTCAAGCAATCGCTTAATTTTTCCCCCGTCGAGCTTTTTGGGGTTTTTTGTCATTAACTCAACACCCTCATAGCCCTGGGCAGCGATTTTACTGAAAGCCTTCTTTAAATCTCCGCTATATACGGCAAGCGTATCCTTCTCAAGGTCCGGTGCACCAATCATGGCAGATATTTTTATCATTGTATCAATCTCCTAATCCTAGTATTTCATAACTTTTTTTATCGCATTCACTACGTCAGCGGTGGTTGGCCAGACACCATTTTCAATGCTATCTGCAAAGGGGATCGGGGAATGACGGCCAGTCACTCGAACTATCGGAGCATGCAAATATTCAAATGCCCTCTCCATGACAACCATACCCCATTCACCGGCTGGACCATAAGATCTGCAGGCCTCTGCAACCAGAACAACGCGCCCTGTTTTTTTTGCTGAATTGCCGATGGTTTCCTCATCAAGCGGGCTTACGGTGCGTACATCGACCACCTCAACATCTATTCCTTCATTTGCGAGCTGTTTTGCTGCCATCATCGCATGCCAAACCATATAGCCAGATGCAATTACGGTGACGTCTTTGCCTTCACGTTTGATATCGCATTTGCTCAGGGGCAGCGCATACTCTTCGTCCGGCACGAGACCCCGGAACGAGTAGAGCATTTTATGCTCCAGAAAGACGACGGGGTTATCATCCCTGATCGCAGCCTTCAATAATCCCTTTGCATCGTACGGTGTAGACGGTAACACAACTTTCAATCCGGGTATATGGGCATACCAAACTTCAAGACTCTGGGAATGCTGAGCAGCAGTACTTTTTCCCGCTCCACCACCCTGGGCCATTCGGATGACCCAGGGCACCTTAC
>CAZPCG010000490.1:0-2136 GCA_964584875.1 uncultured Spirochaetota bacterium | reverse complement strand
TTATCCTTAGTTTTGAGCCCTCGTCCATTACCCCGGCAAAGTCATTGACGTACCCGACAGGTTCGGGCAGTTTCTGTGCACAGAGAGGGGAGACCATAAGCAGGAGTAGAACCGCTAAAATCAACCTCCGTCCCTTGAGTGTCATTCCTGCTCTCAATGAAACCCCCTATTCCTTGATCTCCATTCTGTCAACTGTATCGATGAGCTCCCCCAATGAGGTGAGCACGTCAGCGGAGAGGGCCTGCGGGTCAATCCTCTCTCCTGCCCTGAGTTTCAGAAGCTCCATGAAAGGCCTGGCGTCCACACCGAACTCCCTCTGCAGGTGCTCAACGATCTCTTCCCCATTATGAGGGATAACGCCTGCGCCTTTGAGTCGCAGAAGACCCCTGAACAGGGATTTTAGAGTACCGAAGAGCAGCTTAAGGTTCTGTTTCAGTATTTTACTTTTTCCCCTGGAGGCTATGACCATCTGTCTGAGGGAAGCGACGCATCCCCTGAGCCTCTCCTCAAGCTGGTGCCGCAGGTTTTTACGCTTCAGCACAAGAGATTTTGTTTCATCCTCGCCGAAGAGAACAGAGTTTCGCTCCTGGATATCCGAGTACTCCATGGGAAAGACATCTGCCGAATCGTTGAATTCTGCCCTCGTGAGGATGAGCGGCGTTATTCTGTTGCGCCTCATGATCCTGAAGGCTTCCCTTCCAAACCTTTCAATCTGCTCGGCGCGTGGATCTCTGAGGATGATGAGAGCGTTCACATCAGATAAACCCGGTATGAAGTCACCGCTAACCCAGCTCCCGTAAAGCATGACCGAGAGGAGGTTTTCCTGAAAGGAGTGCTTGATGCAGTCGAGAAAAGGCCCTGCAACCACCGATCGAATAGATTCTCTATTTTTCGCCATGGGCTTCATCCCCTCTGTCGTGTGCTTTATAAAGTATGTCCGCTTGAGCGGGTTGGTAATTGTATTTCAGCTTTCCCGCTGAAAAGGCATTTTCATTTTAATGTAATAAGATATCCTGTATTTTTCAAGGCGAAGAGTTGTTTTACATGCATTATACTATTATACTCAGGGGAAAATCGCTATAAATTGATTGCAATACCTGATATAATATTTATGGGGGGAACAATTCAGCTCACCGGCACGAACTGAACCGGGTTGGACGGAAAGCATCAGCTTTTTGTTCTGTGAAGAGCAATATTTAACATGAGGAAGGATGAACCCAATGGGTATACGAGCTTCCTATTTTTCTGGAACATGGTATCCAGGAACAAAAAATGAGTGTCTCCGTATGATAAAGCAATACGGGGCCCAGTTGCCCGCGGGGGCACGGCCCAGGAGCGGTGAGGTGTCCGCCATCGGTTGCAGGGGTGGGATCGTTCCTCACGCCGGGTGGTACTTTTCGGGCAAAACCGCCTATTCAGTTTTTAACAGCATCAATGAAAGCGCATCCAAGCGAGGAAAAACGCCTGAGCTCTTCTTCCTCTTCGGGATGCACCTTGGCCCCGGAAGCCCGAACTACATTTTTCTCGATGAGGGCTTCCAGACCCCCTTCGGGACACTGGAAGTGCACAGGAAGGCGTCCGACATCATGGCCTCTTCGTTCAATTTCTACCGGGAGGATGCACATAATTACACCCCTGACAATACAGTTGAGTTGCAGCTCCCGTTCATCAAGTACCTCTTTCCTGAAGCACTCATCGTTACCGTTGGAGCTGCTCCCGGTCCCACAGCTTTTGAGATCGGGGAGAAGGCCGCGCAGATAGCGGAGAAGCTCGGGCTTGAGCCCTGCTTCATCGGAAGCACCGATCTCACCCACTACGGCCCTAACTACGGTTTTACCCCTCATGGCACGGGCCCAGGGAGCGTGAGGTGGGTGAAAGAAGAGAACGACAGGAGAATGGTTGAGGCATTTCTACGCGCAGACCCGCAGGGCGTTGTGAGAGAGGCGCTAACCTCCCACAATGCCTGCTGTCCGGGCGCGGCAGGTGCGGCAATCGCAGCTGTCCGCAAGCTCGGAGCACAGGGGGGAGAGCTCATCCACTACACCACGAGCTACGATATTCACCCTGATTCGAGCTTTGTCGGGTATGCGGGGGTTGTGTATTAAGCTGAGGTGTCGACGATGGTAACGGTGACTC
>CAZPCG010000489.1:0-2136 GCA_964584875.1 uncultured Spirochaetota bacterium | reverse complement strand
CATGGAAAACGTGCCTCCTCTCACTATGACCCAGGATAACATGGGTGCATCCCACCGAGAGGAGCATGTCAGCCGACACCTCACCGGTAAAGGCCCCTTCTTTTTCGAAGTGCATGTTCTGTGCACCAAGCATTATCCTGCTCCCCTCAAGAATCCTCGCCACATCACCGAGCAGGGGAAAAGCCGGACATAGCAGAATGTCTCTGTCATCAATGCCTGCAATATCCTCAACAAGTTTCTGTGCAAGCTCAACACCCGACTTTTTATCGAGATACATCTTCCAGTTTGCCGCAATGAGAGGCATTCTCATCTGCTCATCCCAACACCTGCAACAATCATATTCGTGCTATTTATCCATGAGGGCCTTTATTCCTGGAAGC
This sequence comes from uncultured Spirochaetota bacterium, assembly GCA_964584875.1. Lineage (GTDB taxonomy): Bacteria > Spirochaetota > B62-G9 > B62-G9 > DRHN01 > CAZPCG01. The sequence continues at coordinate 1,756 of CAZPCG010000489.1, read as the reverse complement.
TCCGTGCCCTCCAGAAACTCAAGTGAAGCCCCTCCTCCTGTTGACACATGATCGATCTTCTCTGCGACCCCTATCTTTTTGATAGCGGCAACGGAATCCCCACCGCCCACGACTGTGGTTCCCCTGCAGGAAGCAAGCGCCCTGGCTATTTGATTTGTACCCCTTGCAAACTTCTCGATCTCAAACACACCCATCGGGCCGTTCCAAAGAATAGTCCTGCCGCTCTTTATCTCTCTCCGGTACGATCGTATAGTTTTCGGGCCAATATCAACGCCGATCATTGCAGGAGGCATGGCATTCGTGTCAACGGTTTTTGTCTTTGCTCCCTCTTCCACCCTATCAGCAACCACATGATCCAGAGGAAGCATGAGCCTGACACCATTCGTATCGGCCTTCTTTATGAGCTCGAAGGCAAAGCTCACCTTTTCACTTTCCACAAGGGAGTTACCGACTTCGAATCCCTTCGCTTTGAGAAAGGTATAGCACATACCACCACCGATGATGAGAACATTTACCTTCTCAAGCAACTTCTCAAGCACCCCTATCTTTGTCGAAACCTTTGCTCCCCCGATTACCGCGATGTACGGCTCCTCCGGCTGGTAGAGGAGCTTGCCCAGGAAATTGATCTCTTTTTCCATGAGGAAACCTGCAACGGCGGGAAGGTAGTGTGTTATGCCTTCGGTTGAGGCGTGGGCCCTGTGAGCGGTGCCGAAAGCATCATTTACGTAGATGTCCGCGCATTCTCCAAGCTCCCTGGCAAACTCGGGATCGTTGGCCTCCTCCTCCTTGTGGAATCGCAGATTTTCAAGCAAAGCAACATCGCCTGACTGCATGCCCGAGATGATCTTCTTTACCTCCTCGCCAATGCAGTCCTTCACGACGATAACCTCTTTTCCAAGCAGCTCGCCCAGTCGAACGCCGACCGGTTCAAGCCGCAGCTCCTCTCTCACCTGTCCCTTCGGTCTGCCAAGATGGCTCATGAGTATCAGCCTGGTATTCTGCTCCAGCACGTAGTTGATGCTCGAAAGGGCAGCCCTGATCCTGGTATCGTCAGTTATGTTGCCCTCCTTGTCAAGTGGGACGTTGAAATCAACCCGCATTATCACCCTTTTACCCGACAGTTCAAGATCCTTCAAACCCTTTTTGTTAATCATGCAAGCTCTCTCCCGCTCTAAAATAGTTTCTCGATGAGGTCAACAACCCTGTACGAATATCCCCACTCATTGTCATACCAGGATACAAGTTTCACCATGCGCTTATCGATGATCATGGTCGAAAGGGCATCGAAGATGGAGGAGTGCGAATTCCCGATAACGTCTGTGGAAACAATGGGGTCCTTGCAGTACTCGAGTATGTCCTTCATCGGACCTTTTGCTGCCTTTTCCATCGCCTCATTAACCGACTCTTTGGTCACATCCTTCTCAACCTCTGCAACCAGGTCGACGATGGAGCCTGTAATCACGGGTACCCTCATCGCCATGCCGTCCATCTTTCCCTTCAGCTCGGGTATCACCTGCCCGATCGCCTTCGCAGCACCGGTCGTTGTGGGGATGATGTTTACCGCTGCAGCCCTTGCCCTCCTTAGGTCGCTGTGCGGCATATCCACCATTCTCTGGTCGTTCGTATAGGCATGTATGGTGGTCATCAATCCCCGCACAATTTTAAAATTGTCATTGAGCACCTTCGCAATGGGGGCAAGGCAGTTTGTAGTGCATGAGGCATTGGATACTATCCTGTCCTCCGGTTTCAGCATATC
>CAZPCG010000488.1:0-2138 GCA_964584875.1 uncultured Spirochaetota bacterium | reverse complement strand
CATATTCCTGTACTATATCTTCATTCTCACCCTGGAGCCTGTGGGGAAGAGCGGCGCCATCAATCCGGCTCTGGCGATGTGGCTTCCGAACATCCTCTTCTCCATTGCGGGGATGGTGAACATCGTAAAGAAGGGAAGGGTATGAGGCTTTTTCCCGGGAAAACCTACTCGCGATTTCTCATTTTTGAGTTTCTGAAGGTCTTTTTCGTATGCATCATTTTCATCATGGGCCTTTCCTTCATCGTACGCACTCTGCAGAGGGCGGACGTCTTCAAGACCTATTCCTTCATTCAGGTTCTGGTTTTCAGAGCACTCGAGGCTCCGGAGATCATTGCCCGAGAAGCGCTGCTTGCCTCCTGCATGTTCGCCTCGGTGTACACGATAAGCATACGGACTAAGCACCGCGAGGTCATTGCGCTGCGGAGCTGCGGAGTAAGCGTTTACAGGGTGATCTCACCTCTCATCCTGCTTGGATTCCTCATCTCCCTTTGCTCGCTGCTTTTCGAAGACTACGTCGTGGTGAAAAGCCTGGTCCTGCGCGATCGGTACTTTACCCATCTAAGGGGGGATGAACTGAAGTTGTACCTGCGGAATCAGCACAATCTCATCGTTTACGGTGAGGACGATGTTATTTACAGGATTGATCGTTTCCTTGTGAAGGCGAATGAAATGGACAGGGTGATGGTCATCAAGCGAAGCAGCCGGGGTGGAATTCTTTATCGAATTGACGCGGAGAATGCAAAGTGGAACGATGGAACGTGGACCTTCTACAACGGCATAAAGCGCACCCTTGCAGAGGACGGGAGCATGCGGGAGCAAAAAGTGTTCTCCGTGCTGCCGACGGAGATTCGGGACGACCCTCAGTACTTCGGGAAGGAAACGAGGAAGATAGAGAACATGACCCTCAATGAGGGCTACAGGTATATAAGGATGATGAAAAAGATAGGGCTTGAGTACCGTCATCTTCTGGCAAAGTATCACAGGAAAATAGCAAACTCCTTTACCCTGTTCCTCGTTGTGCTGATCGGTCTTTGCCTCGGCAGCATGAGATTCAAGAATGCACTGGTCATAAGTTTCAGCATGACCCTCGGGATCGTTCTTGTTTTCTTTTTTATCATCGAAATCGGATATACCTTCGGGAGCAGCGGGAAGATCTCGCCTGTTGTTGGTGGGTGGCTTGGCAATATAGTATTTTCAATTATTGGATTGTATCTGGTCAGGCGGATCAGGATCTGAATGGAGCAGGTATCAACAATGGGGAAGGGGAAGATCGTCATAAGGGGCGCACGGGCGCATAATCTTAAATCCATCGACGTTGAGCTGCCCCGCGACAAGCTCATCGTCATTACTGGTCTATCGGGGTCTGGAAAATCCTCTCTGGCCTTCGATACGATATACGCGGAGGGGCAGAGGAGGTACGTTGAGTCCCTCTCCACCTATGCAAGGCAATTCCTGGGCTTGATGGAAAAGCCCGACCTCGATTACATAGAGGGGCTGTCCCCAGCAATCAGCATCGTGCAGAGGGCCGCACAGCGAAACCCGCGCTCCATAGTCGGGACCATTACGGAGATTTACGACTACCTGAGGCTACTCTTTGCCAGGGTTGGAAAGCCCCACTGCTATAACTGCGGGCGGGAGATAAAAAGCCAGACGGTCGATCAGATCGTCGACAGGATAATGGGGTACAGCCCCGGGGAGAAGCTTACCCTTTTTGCTCCCATTGTCAGGGGGAGGAAAGGGGAATTCAAAAAGATATTCGATGATGCTGCCAGGGCCGGGTTCGTCAGGGTGCGGGTGGACGGCAGGATGATGCGTGTGGAGGAGGCGCTCGAATTGAACCTCGACAAGCAGAAGCGGCACACCCTGGATATCATCGTCGACCGCATCGTTCTAAAAAAAGAGAGCAGGGGGAGGATTGCAGAATCTGTGGAGACCGCAAGCGGCCTTACCGAAGACCTTGTCGGCATTATTCGGGGAGGCGGGGAGGAGGAGCTTTTTTCCAGGAGGCTTGCATGTGTGAGCTGCGGCATAAGCTACCCCGAGCTTCAACCCCGTCTCTTCTCCTTCAACAGCCCCTACGGTGCATGTCAGGAGTGCATGGGGCTGGGGCTGAAGCTCGAGTTTGATCCCGATCTCCT
>CAZPCG010000487.1:0-2148 GCA_964584875.1 uncultured Spirochaetota bacterium | reverse complement strand
ACGCTGAACGGCTGCAACATCATCCATGACTGTGGATACCTTGAATCTGGCCTCACCTCGTCCTTTGAATCGGTGCTCTTCGCAGACGAAGTAATTGCCATGGTTAAATACATGCTCCATCCACTCCATTTTGACGGGGAGAGTGTGCCTGTAGACCTCATGGACAGGGTCGGACCTGGAGGAAATTTCCTCATGGAGGAGCATACGGCCCTCAATTTCAGGAAAAGGCTCTGGTTCCCGAGGTTCCTTGACAGGAGGATGTACGAGGGCTGGGAGAAGGATGGGTCAAGGGAGATTCGAGAGGTTTTGAACGAAAGGGCAAGGGATATGCTTTCAAAACACAAAACCGAAATGTTACCAGAAAGCGTTGTGAGAAAGATTAGCGAAATTGTATCAAACCATACACCTGACGTTTGAATAACCTGCATCATCATCATGGTGGAATCTGAAAGGAGAGTAGATGAGGGTAAACTACCAGGAGAATGTAACACCCCAGTTTCGAGTGCTTTCAGATGATCAGATCGAGGAAGTGCTGAGCGCAAGCATGGAGATACTTGAGCGCACAGGGGTGAGGATCGAAGATGAGGAGGGTGCAGAGCTCCTGGTTAAGAACGGCGCCCTGAGCTCTGGCGGAAGGGTGATCAAGATACCATCCCACATGGTGAAGAGCGCCCTTTCCAGCGCACCGGGAAGGATTGTACTTGCGGGACGGGATGGCAGGAGGGTCATGGTTCTTGAAAAGGACAGGATCTACTTCGGTACGGGGTCCGACCTTCCCTTCTGTATCGACCCCCATACGGGGGAAAGAAGGAAGACACGGTTTGACGATGTGGTAAATGCAGCCAGGGTGGCTGATGCACTGCCCAATCTTGATTTTTTCATGTCACACGGTCTTGTCTCCGAAGTGGCACCAATGCACTACGACCGCCACCAGTTCCTTGCCATGCTCATTGGGACTTCAAAGCCATACATCATTACCTCGGTCGATGGGCAGGGGCTTGAGGACCAGTTCCGGATGGCATCCATGGTTGTGGGCGGTGAAGACATTTTCAGACAGAACCCGATCTTTGGCATATATGCCGAGCCTATCTCTCCCCTGGTGCACCCAAAAACCGCGGTTGAAAAGGTGCTCGTTTCTGCCAGGCACGGGATACCGATAGTCTTCGTCCCGGCCCCGAGCGCAGGCGGGACAGCCCCCGTCACTCTGGCGGGGGTGCTGGCTGAGGGGATTGCCGATACCCTTGCAGGGCTCGTGCTCTCTCAGCTTAAAGGCCCGGGAACGGGATTTATCATGGGTGGAGTTTTCACAAGCCTCGATATGAGAACGATGGTTTTCACCTACGGCTCACCTGAATTGCTCCTGCTTGATGCAGCCCTGAGCGACATAGCGAAGTATTTGAGGATTCCCGTGTTCTCAACGTCCGGATGCAGCGACTCAAAGATGTTCGACCAGCAGGCAGCCCTCGAGGCAGGGCTGTCGATCCTCATGGCAGCTCTTTCAGGGGCCAACCTGATTCATGACAACGGCTACGTTGAGTCAGGGTTGACGGGCTCCCTCGAGATGCTGGTGTTTGTTGACGAGGCTGTATCACTCGTGAAAAGGATCTTGAGGGGCATCAGGGTGAACGGTGATACCCTGGCCGTCGATGTCGTTGAGAGAACAGGAATCGGGGGGAATTTCATCCAGGATGAGCACACCCTCAGGCATTTCAGGGAGGAGATCTGGTCGCCAGGGCTTCTGAACCGACAGGTGTACGATGTCTGGAGGAGCGGAGGATCGAGAACGCTCGGGGAGAGGTGCAGGGAGCGTGTTCTTGAAATACTCGAATCCCACCAGCCCGAGCCGGCGCTTGATGAAAAGATGGTAAGGGAGCTGAGGCAGTATATTAAAAAGTCTGAGGAGCGTACCTGATACGATTTTATATCGATTAAAGGTTGTGCAGGCTGTCATTGTGGAGAAGGAGCCGAAGGCGAGTCGCGTCATGATTTCCCAAGGGGAGGTATAAAATGGAAGTACCGCTGAATGGATATGCCGGCAAACGGCTCAGGATAGCACTCAACAGCGGGAGGGTGAAGGTTGAAGAAGTAGACCTCGATGTAATGAGAAAGTACCTGGGTGGAGCGGGGTACGGTGCTCGAATGCTCTAT
>CAZPCG010000486.1:533-2158 GCA_964584875.1 uncultured Spirochaetota bacterium | reverse complement strand
CCCCCTCCCAGGTCGATGAGCGTCGTCAGAGCGTAGTGCTCCTGGGTACCTGCACGCTTCACATACACAGGTAGAAGGAGCTTCTTCCTGTAAAACCTCCTCCTCTGGAACCGCTCGATGGCTTCAGAGTGGGCAATGTTGATCACACCCTTCCCCACCATCTTTATCGAAGTGATGAATGAATACAACCCCGAGGGGTTCTCAAAGACGATACTGAGTGGCAGCCCGGGCCTTGGGGGTCTGCCTGCGTCCCCAAGCTCTATTGCAAGCGACCGCGAGTCGACCTTCAGAATCCTCCCCGTGTTCTGGCCCCTCCCCTTCTGCAGAACCAGTACAGGCATCTCTACCGGAAGCTCGGCGCTCGAGTGAGGGATCTGCTCGTCCCTGAGAACGTTGAAACCGAGCTTGAGGCGCAGGGAGGCAAGCAGAGATGAGGGTATCTGCTTCTCCCTGAGGAGCTTCCTGACGCATGCATTGAAGATTGCCTTCTTTTCAAAAAGCAGGTTTTTCTCCTGGGCTTTCTTCAGATGGTTTGCAAGCCGTTCCAGTACTTCCCGCTCCACCTGGTTCACTCCCTTTTTCGTGATAGCCAAGTCAAACAGTTTCTGCGCCTGAAAAAGCCTCTCTTCCCTGTTCTTTTTAATTCGATATCTGTATAGGAGGAGAGAAACAATCACGATCGCCGCAATGATGATGAAGAAGATGCCTATCTCAAGGGGGCTCTTGACAAACCCCTTTGATATCTCCTCAAAGATCCAGTTCAGCTTTTCTTCATCAAGAACTATCATGCACAAGTTTACCTTTAGCAATTGTTAGTTGAGCAGCCCGGTAGGAGTTTAATACACTATCTGCCTTGATTGCTCCGTCAAAATGCTTTATGCACATCCAATGGATTGAAAACGAAATTTTTTATTTGCTAAGCCGTTTACCTATCGATTCTAGCAGGCGCTTGCCATGAATTACAGCCAAGACTAAGATGTGCTGCTCATGAAGGCGATAAATAATTCGGTAGCTGTATATTAAGCTTTCCCGAAGTGTATCCTCGCCGACCTCGGGAACAACACGACCCGCTCGAGGAAACTCTGACAATGTTCGGGCTGTGTCAAGCACTTTAGTAACTACTGCCTTTGCATAATGTTTCGAATCGCGTGCGATATATTGCGCAATAGAGTTGAGGTCTTCAAGAGCTTCTGGTGACCACACTACTTCTAAATCCATTTACGCAGCCTCTTTTCTACCTCATCTTGAGTGAGTGTGCCTTCCTTTTCAGCACGTTCTTCACCACGACGTATCTTTTCAAGTACATAAATGTGATATTGAACATCCTCAAGCGTACAATCGTCAGGAAGCTTTTTAAGAAGTTCCTCTACCTCGTCTTTTGCAGTACTCATTATGATTTCCTCTTTCCTTTCTAATCTGCTCCTATTTTACTTTTTTCTTAGCATAAGTGCAAGTATCACCTATTTAATCGAGTACTATCATGCACGAGTGCACCTCATTTTTGTGTGGCTGAAACTAGAATGTCCGCCTTCACTTCAAACAATACAAAAGATAGCACTTTTCATCAACTTACAACTATTTTTATTTTCTTTGAAATTTTATTTTATTATGATAAATTGCGTCAC
>CAZPCG010000486.1:251-523 GCA_964584875.1 uncultured Spirochaetota bacterium | reverse complement strand
AATTGTAATAATGTAGCTTTAATATCACATTTGACTAGCTTCAAGAGATATCCGGGTTTCTGGAATTCCTCCAGATTGAAGGCATAATCGGTTAACGAAGGTCTTCTTTCACCAGACTCGGTCAGGGAAGTAATCTGGCAAGGGTTTCCCTCCTTATTACGTGATGGTACACAGAGTGTTCTCGAATGATAAGGTATGTAAACTTGATCAGCACTCCGATTGTGAGTATATTAATAATATCATAAATGAACTTTGAAGTCGTCGGGGAAATT
>CAZPCG010000486.1:0-241 GCA_964584875.1 uncultured Spirochaetota bacterium | reverse complement strand
GGCAAAGGTTTCCCTTTAAATATTATGTCCGAATATCAAAAAACAATACCGAAGTTCGCCATTTGCATCAAAACCGATGACGCAGAGTTGTTGACGCCACGCAAGATTTATCAAGTCTTACCGGATGAAAACGCAGCGAAATCAAATTACGTTCGGGTGATCGATAACGAAGGCGAAGACTACCTGTATCCAAGGAAGCTATTCGCCGCTGTTGAGTTACCGAGCGCACTCAGCAGGAAGC
>CAZPCG010000485.1:0-2167 GCA_964584875.1 uncultured Spirochaetota bacterium | reverse complement strand
CCAATGGAAAGCAGCTCAGGGCGAGGTTTCCCAAAGTCGTGTGTATACGCTGGATTGATCTCTGCCAGCGTCCCCTCAAGCTCGCGCCCGATAAAGGTTTCTATACGGACTGTGTCGCCTATTTTTGCTTTTTCATCCAGAAGAAACCCCTTGATCCACCCTTCGTAAGGGTTAGCCCTTGTGGATTCCGGCAAATCGCCCGACCTCTGGTCTTTTGTGAGGATGATCCTGTGTATCTGTACGAGGTCGCCCTTCAGAGCTGTCGTGTTATTTTCTTCTTTAGCAGTTTGTTTCATTGTACGCTTCTTTTTATTTAAATCTTACCTGGTCCAGCCTACCTGCTGCATCATTGTATTGGAATCCCAGTGGTCTCTAATATACTTTATCTTTCCACTCTCCACCACTGCTACCTGGCAGTACATGCAATCAAATTGCCTTTTTGTCGCCGGCATCCCAAAATACTCTCCGGTAATGGTTCCTGATATCCTGCCCACATTCACCACGTAATTGCCCCTGACGATAAACTTCTCGATGAATACCGAAAAATCATTAGAAGCTGTAAGCCAGCCTTCGGCAAACTTCCTTAACCCCTCGTGCCCTTTGGCCGGCGGCAGAGTAATATCGTGGTAAATGATGTCTTCGTGTGCCACCGCCAGCAGCCGGTCGATATCGTGAGTATCCCACGCCTTTAACTCTTCCATTACGATACGCAGATTCTCCTGTTCTTCCTTCGCGAACTCACCAAGCTCACCCGGTTTCTTATAGAGAAGATTTTCCATATGATTCCTCCTTGATGTTTGACTCTCGCGGTAAAGGTTTGCCCGTTCAGTCCATTCAGTTTCGGGATTTTTCATGCCACACCCCTCATTTTGCAACCCCTAGATATCCGGTCTTGACCTCTTCGTTACCCCATAACTCCTTCGGCGTAGATTCATACACTATCGCGCCTTTGCTTATGACGTACACATAATCAGCCAGCTTTAGCGCCATGGGGACATTTTGTTCCACAAGCAAGATGGAAAGACCGCTTTCCTTGAGCAAGCCGATAATTTCGGCGATCTCCTGCACGATTAACGGTGCGAGCCCTTCGGAAGGCTCGTCCATTAAAAGCAGATCGGGATTGGTCATTAGAGCCCGGCCTATAGCCAGCATTTGCTGCTCCCCGCCGCTAAGGCGATTACCGCTTAACCTTGCCCGCCTTTTCAGTATGGGAAAGCGGGAATACACGGTATCCAGAGTCCAGGCCCTGGCCTTTCCCCTGGTCGTTGCCGCCATGGTAAGGTTCTCTTCGACGCTGAGGGAAGGGAAGATGCGTCTTCCCTGAGGAACCAATCCTATACCCATTTGTGCAATTTCAGGAGAACCGAGAGATGTTATGTCTTTTTCTTTAAAGAGAATCTCACCTTGCCTCGGTGGGGTAAAGCCGTTGATAGAGCGGATGGTAGTCGTTTTGCCCATTCCATTCCGTCCGAGCAAACCTACCACTGAACCCTGTTTCACTTCCAGTCGCATGCCGTGAAGAATGTGGCATTCTCCGTAGTAGGTATGAACATCATTCAACTGGAGTATTCTCTGCATCTTCTTCAATTCCCATGTATATTTCTTTAATTCTCGGTTCGGCTCTGATTTCTTCAGGCTTCCCATCAGCGATTATTTTACCGTAGTGGAGAACCAGGATCCGGTCGGCTGCCCCAAACACCAGGTCCATGTCATGGGCCACCAGCAAAACCGTAATATCTCTGCCGAGCCTGCGGATGCTTTCGCTGATTTCAGAGCTTTCTGCACTTGTCAACCCACAACTGGGCTCGTCCAGCAACAGTAATTTTGGTTCCAGGGCCCCGGTGAGAGCAATCTCCAATCTCCGCTGGTGCCCGCATGATAGATTTTTTACAGGCCCATCTTTTTGCTCCCATAAATTTATCCCTGTAAGTATCTCCCGCGCCCTTGAAAGAAATTGCTCGTAACCGGTAGTAGGCCTGAGCATGTTGAAGCGGGAGCGTTTTGTGCCGTGAAGTGCAATCAAAGTATTATCGAGTATGGTGAGATTGAGGAAAAGGCTTATAATTTGAAATGAGCGGCTTTGCCCGAGATGAGCCCGCCTGTACACGGGAATATCAGTGATATCCTTTCCGAAGTAGTATATTTTACCTGCGGTTGAGCGTAGCTG
>CAZPCG010000484.1:0-2178 GCA_964584875.1 uncultured Spirochaetota bacterium | reverse complement strand
CAAGCCTGCCGATCAAACTCTCATTCGAAGCGTACTCCACGCCAAACGGGAGTGAAGCCAAAAGCCATATAAGCACGACCCCGGCTAATACTATTGTCCCTGCCTTCCTCAAAAACAGGCTTCCCCTCTCCCACATATGGATGATCACTCCTTTAAGCTGCGGGAGCCTGTACGGCGGCAGTTCCATGATAAGGGGGGCAACCTCGTGTTTGAAGAAGATGCCCTTGAATATCCTTGCCACGACGACGGCTAGAATTATTCCCAGGAGATAGAGTGAAAAGATAACCAGGCCCTGATGGTCTGGGAAGAATGCGCCGGCAAACAAAACATAGATCGGCAACCGTGCCGAACAGGACATGAGTGGATTGACAATAATTGTGAGAATCCTGTCCTTTTTTGATTCAAGGGTTCTCGTTGCAAGGATTCCAGGAATGTTGCACCCGAAGCCCAGGAGCATGGGGATGAAAGATTTGCCGTGCAGCCCTAACGCATGCATTAACCTATCCATTACGAATGCTCCTCTTGCCATGTAGCCTGAATCCTCGAGGATTGCTATCGCTAAAAAAAGAATCAGTATGTTCGGGAGAAAAACCATCACTGAACCCACCCCGGCTATGATGCCCTCTGTAATGAATGATGAAATCCACGCAGGGGCGTTCATGGCTGCTATACCGTTAGACACATTCTCACCGAGCCATCCAAAGAATACATCTATTAGATCTGCGACCGGACCACCGAGGGTAAAAACCATCTGGAAGGTTAGCCACATGAGCCCGAGGAAAATCGGTATACCAAGGAATTTGTTGGTTACAATTCTATCGATTTGATCTGAAATATAGAGCCTTTCCTTTAGTCCCAGCTTTTTCCTGCTGCATTCCCTTACCAGGCCCTCTAAAAATCCATACCTTCTCTCAACAATTGCTGTTTCAATTTCATAACCTGTGCGTCTTTCGAGCCTGAGCGCGCTTTCCAGCATTTTCTTTCCTATGGTTTCACCGCCTGGCATGGCTTTGACCTTTTCCGAAACCTCGGTATCTCCCTCAAGAAGCTTCACCGAAAGCCATCGTGGAGTGTAGCCGTTGCCTAACATTCCATGTGGTAAACACATCGACAATTTTTTTATCTCGCGCTCTATATCCTGACCATAATTTATTTTGAAACTGCGGGGACCTTTCTTCTTCGCAGCATCCTGGATCGCATCCTTCAGCCGGTCCATTCCCTGTCCCCTGTTTGCCACTGTGCATACTACAGGAACGTTGAGGACACGGGCGAGCTTCTCCACATCGATTTCTACACCCCTTTTTTCCACCAGGTCCATCATGTTGAGATCAATTACCACGTTTACCCCAAGCTCAAGAAGCTGTGTGACGAGATAGAGGTTTCTCTCAAGATTCGAAGCATCAATGACAACAACGACCACTTCCGGTGTGTCCCTGAGGAGAAAATCCCTTGCGATCCTCTCATCAATGGAGTAAGGGGTAAGGCTGTAGGTTCCGGGAAGGTCAACAACACGCACCCTGGTGCCATTGTGGGTGAACCTCCCCTCCTTTTTTTCTACTGTCACCCCGGGCCAGTTGCCTACGTGCTGATGGGAGCCCGTGAGATTGTTAAACACTGTGGTCTTACCCGAGTTCGGGTTACCGGCCAGTGCAATCGTTATCTCTGTTCCTGGCATGATCATCACCTATTTAAATATAAATGATAATCATTATCATTTAAAATGTAGAAACTTACTTTTTCTTATTGTCCATTCCACTGAATGAAAATGCCTTTACCAGCTCTTTCAGTCTTTGATGTTCAACGGTTGGACCATAATTTTTAGCGCCATTCCATGACCGATACCAAACCTCACTCCTCCTCTTGCAACTATGAGCGGACCCATCCTGTTTGAGATCACCTCTATCACCGTGCCTGGATAAAAGCCCATATTGGCCAGCCTCATAGATAGCCCTTTTCCAGCCCTTACACCCATTATTTTTACTTTTTCACCTTGTTTTACCATGCTAAGCGGAATCATGACTCTTTCACCCGAACGGTTATTGCCGATGCTTCATCTTTTCTTAAAGAGAGATGATAACCCTTTACCATCACTTCAAATGGATCACCCAGAGGTGCAACCCTTTCCACTTTGATTTCGACATCGGGCACTATCCCCATTTCCAATAACCTTCGTTTTAT
>CAZPCG010000483.1:0-2196 GCA_964584875.1 uncultured Spirochaetota bacterium | reverse complement strand
CAAGTTCGGGTACAGAATACGTCTACGTTCTATACAATAAAGATGGTTTCCTCTCTGAGGGTATAAAAGACATAGGGGATCTATACGTTGTTGCAATAGACCCCTATACATGGGATTTCATCGAGATGGATGTCACCAATTATGCAAAATCCTATAATTACACGATAAGCAGGCTTGAATCAGGTAAATACATTATTGGTGCGGGCACAGATAAGGACAAAGACGGCTGGTACTTCGGATCAAACGAGGTGTACGGCTTCTACAATAACGGCGAGATCATTGAGCTCAAAGCGGGCAAGAATTTAACAGGCATAGACTTCCAGGTCAATGGAAGCGATGTAACGTCAGGCGCCGGCGGCATCTCAAAGAAGGTACGGTAACTAAGTACAATGTCATTGCGAGGCGAAGCCGAAGCAATCCCGTGAACAAGCAATAGAAGGTATAAATCCAGGATGGAAAGAGTTGTATGATCAATTGTGAGATTGCCACGCCCCGATTTTTAATCGGGGCTCGCAATGACATGTAAAAATAGAAAATGCGTTTATTTTAAATAAGTAAGGAAAAAAACCATGAAGGTTCAGAGAATCTTACTAACTCTCACTCTTCTCTCCTCTACAATTATCCCCCTCCTCCTGCTCACCGCATCAAAGCCCGCCCGGACTGCGCAGGTCGAATACAGGGTGCTTGAGGAAGGCACAAACGCTGCCCACAGGGTAACAGGCCCTAATATCATGGTTTTTACAGGCGATCAGGAATTGCGCACCTTCTACAACCAGGTTCACCGCACGGAAATACCAAGGCCAGAGCCTCCGGATGTGGATTTTCAGAGGCATACCGTGGTGTTCCTGTCTTACGGAGAGCAAAGAACCTCAGGATATAAGATCGAGCTCCGGTCAGTGATAAAGAGGAAGGATTCTCTCATACTGAAAACCCTGCTCGTTACTCCTCCCCCCGACAGCTTCCAGGCGCAGGTTATGACTCATCCCTACCTCTTCGTTCTGGTCCCGAGAGACGACTACCGCCGTGTCCAGCTAATGGATGAGAAGGGTGAAGTTCTAGACACTAAAACCCTCTGATCCACTAACGTTTTACTTTCATACTTTAATCTATTCTAATCGATACCATCGCCATTACTCAATAACCCTGGCTGCTTCATCCCTAACACCGAGATCCGCGATGAGGTCCAGTATGGTGTATCGCCCCCGTATATACGGTGCGTTAAAGAGCGCATCAAGTACCTCATCCCTACTCCTACCCAGGTCCCGGTAATTCACAGCCGACCCACTGACCCTCAGCGCCCTCTCAACAGGACCTGCAGGTCGTAGGTAGGGTTCAAGGTCTTTCCATAGTCTGTCCCAGTTCTCAATAACCCACTCTATTTCCAGCTCTTTCTCATCCCAGTTCAGGTACTTCTTGAAGTACTCATCCTCAACACCCTTCGCATAGGCACCGAACTTCTGCTCGATCCTGCAGCGCTCCTCCTCTTTAGATGGATAGTTTTTTTTCAGTTTCCGCAAGCTGACCTTCTCTTTGACCCTGAGCCCTCTCACAAAGTCGTATAGTTTCAGGACTATGAGCGTTGCGACTCCCACCTGCACGCCGTGGAACTGCTTCTCCCTGCCCTCAATGAGGGCCATAAGGTCCAGGTAGTGGGAAATGAAGTGTTCGGCGCCTGATGAGGGCGTGGAAGTGCCGATCACCGTCATCGACAGCCCCGAGCGCATTATCCCATCTGTCAGCACCTCAATGCCGTGCGCAGTCCGGCGGCAGATCTCATCGGCAGCCTCCAGGTAGAGGGGTTCTGTCCTTTCGGTTATCCTGAATGGAAGGGGGCAGAAGTAGGTTTTTTTTACAATCTCTGAAAGTTTCCAGTCTGCACTGCACACCGATTTTGAAACAATGTCCCCCAGACCGGCCCGCACCATGGGAAGGGGCGCACTCATGAGCACTCCGATATCGGCAAATATCGCTTCGGCGGGCCTGACGAGCAGCGTCTGTTTGATTCCACTGTCTGTGAGTGCTGCCATCGAGGAGGTGTACCCATTCATGGAGGGAGCCGTTGCGATGAGCACATAGGGTAACTCCAGTAGATGGGCCGCCTGCTTCGTCAGGTCGGTTATTACGCCCGACCCGCATGAGATGAGAAAATCGCACGTTCCATCGATCTCCTCGGCTATTCCCCTGGCAATTTCAACC
>CAZPCG010000482.1:563-2201 GCA_964584875.1 uncultured Spirochaetota bacterium | reverse complement strand
ATGAAAACCGAATTACCGATATCTGGCACCAATTTTTCCAATTTCTGATTTTTTTATGAAGCCGCTGCCAATATGAATCGAAGATTCCCATGTTAGTCGCCTATGTATCTGTAATGTCTCTTTATAAATGTGATGGTATTATCGTATTTCTCTTTGTCCTTGTCCGGCGCGAAGTGTTTCATCTCTTGAAGAAAGGAAAGCAATGGACTTTCATAATTCGACATGCCGTTCTGAAACCGATAGGCAAGCACTTTGTCCCCCGACATGTTCTTTAGCGGAATGTCGTCGGAAACAAAGTCATGGTGGAGTGGTTCAAGGCCAACTTGACGAAGTGCTGTTGTGGCTGAAGGAGTCAGAAGAAGGCCGATCCAGTTCTGGTTTTCGCAGTATTCGTGTGCTTCGGTGAAGGATGGTCCAATGATCATGGGAGGAGAAAGGGAAATAAAGGCTGTTCCGACGCTAATTGCCCCTCTCAGCGGCAACCTAACCGAGATAGATCTGTTGATGAGGATTTCACATTGGAGAAGGAACCATCCATATGACCGGGCCTCCAGATCAGGTGCAAAGATTGCGATTGTATCGGAAAAGACGATATACTCAAGCTGCCCATGTTGGATGACATCTTGCTCCAGCGCCTCGAAAAGAGCATCCAGCTTGCTTGTCAGCAGTATTCGTGGGAATTCCTGATCTGCCTGCCTAATAAGGTTTTTGAAACCGAGAATGTCAAAGACTGCGACCCAAGCATCCTTTTGACTCCAATTAATCATTCATTTACCTATACTTTATTGAGGGTAACGCTAAGGCTCCTCCTAAGCAACCCCCTCCGCTGCGAGTGGTTGTGGTACCAATTCATAACCCAGTTCCTTCGCCCTCCTGGTAATGTTCCGAAGCACCCTGTCTTTGTATCGGGTTTCATAGTAGTCCGCCCCCATATCTACATAGGCCCGTCCAGTGGCCCACATGCGATAAAATATGCGGGCGAGTTTATGCGCCGTTGCAGTGATGGCCTTGGGGGCTCCGAGGCGGGCTTTGATGCGCCGGTAGAATCCTCCAAAGGCACCGTTACTGTTTCCGGCTGACTGGCCTGCCATACGGAAGGCATTGGCTGCGCGATTATTGGTCTTCCTTGTTCTGCTACTTTTCACCTCTCCGCCGGTGATACGGTTATTCGGACAGAGGCCGAGCCAAGAGACAAAGTGCTTTTCCGTGGGGAACCTCCCGGGATCGAGTCCTATCTCGGAGAGGATACTCTGTACCGTCAGGGCATCAAGGCCAGGTATCTGCGTAAAGTCTACTCCACTTATCCGGTAGAGTTCGCTCCGAAGATCGATATAGGGCTCGTTTCTCGTCCGCTTTCTTCCCCCGCGCTTTGAAGGAGGAAGGGGATGAGATGCGAGATCTGCCTTTGAATCAAAGCCATCGAGACAGGATGCGATCTGCTGATCGCAGGCTTCGATCTGTCGCTGGTAGAAATCGTAGAGCTCCACTGATTGCTTCAGGGCAAAGAGATGCTCCTCTCTATAGTCGCCTTCAAGGGCCTTTGCGATGACTTCGGGACTATTCTTCACCCCACGTTCCCTCATGAGGGCAAGCTTCCGGGGGTCTCTCTCTCCCCGGACAATGGCCCTGATGATGTTC
>CAZPCG010000482.1:0-553 GCA_964584875.1 uncultured Spirochaetota bacterium | reverse complement strand
GCCGTTGTTGATTTCATTGGCTCAGACAAGGTGTTGATTACAACGTTATTTTGACAGAGTTTTAAGGTCTTATTCTGGCCGAAGGCAGCAGCTGAGAGAGGGTTTTGACAAAACTTTTTTTGCGGTTTGAGGGGTTTTTGATCGGATTGAAGTAACCAGTAGAAGAAAGCGGACCGAGGGGCCCTTCTTGCCCTTCGGTCCGAGTTTGTTTTTCGATTTGTGCTTGCAAGTCTTTTTCTTTCAGAGTCCGAATCACCCTTCCATTTTATCCTGAGCGCAGAGGTCCAAGGGGACCCAGACATGGATCCTGTTGTTCGTAGGGATCGATATCAGGGAAGTCCTCTTCGTAACGATCCCAGAGGAGCTGATCGAGCCTCTCGATAAGGTTCAAGATTTCCCAAGCAGTTTGAATTTCTTTTTCATCTTTCATTTTTTTCTCCTGTTGTTGTCTATTAGCCTTCGAGGTTTTTGACCTTGAGCACCATTTCGGGAGTGACAGTGCGTTTTTGGTCGAACATGGCGTAGGTGAGGGCCTGCTCGACGACGGTGCCGA
>CAZPCG010000481.1:0-2203 GCA_964584875.1 uncultured Spirochaetota bacterium | reverse complement strand
GTTCTCAGGCCTTCTGGCATACTCGGCAATATGCACCCCCTCCATGACCGCAGCAATTGCCTGCTGCCAGGCCTCAGCCCCTGCGGTGTAACCGTCGGGATGCCCGAGCATTCCACCACCCGAGGGTATGATAATATCCCTGCCGTACTCGGAGATGAGTATCGGGGCAAGCCCCGGGTAGGTACCTGCAGCGGGCATGGACCACATCTTTTTAAAACCGTAGAAAGGCGCCTGTGCCACGTGCTGGCAGCGTATTCCTTCCTCAAGACTCACCATCGGGATGCTCGACCAGTAGGTCGGTGTGAGTGTCTGGTCAGCCCCGCATAGCCTGATCAGCTTCGTAAACACAGGCCAGGATATTGATTTTACCCCGGAGATCATGTGCGAGTTGTGTACCATGACCGGGATGTTGATCTCTGGGTCGCTCGTGATCTCCCTTATGGCTGAAAGACCAACCGAGTAGGTTATGAGAAGACCGTTAGCGCCAAGCCCCACCGCCTCATGGGCCTTTTCGGGAAGCCGTGACACCTCATCTGTTATCGAACAGAAGTAGATCATCCTCTTGCCGGTCTTCCTGGCAGCCCTGTCGATAGCATCCATGACGTACTTCAGGCGATCTCTGAAGTTATTATTGTAGGTGTCGGATGTCATCTCATCGTCCTTTGCCATGTCAGCCCCACCGATTGCCGTCTGATACACCTGCTCACCTGTCTGCTTCGGGGTCATCCCCATCTTTGGCTTGATGATGTGGAGTGAAAGCGGCCTATCTTCTATTCCCAGAAGCTGCCTTGTGCCCTCAACGCCAAACTTCGGCCCCTTGAAGTTCTTCACCATGTTCTCTGGAAATGCTACATCGAGGAGCCTCAGCTGCTGGGAGTAGGCAAAGCAGTTTCCCGCTATTGAGAGAAGCATCATCGGCACATTATCGTGCCAGGCATTGATCGGGAATGCGAGTTGAATAACCGCACTTTTCGTATATTCATCCTCGGATGGAACCTCGTAGTAGCCCACGAGCTTCCCCGAGAGCATCTCCCTTACCTCAAAAGACTCCTCCTCTACCCTCTGCCAGGAACCCGTTGAACCCTCAATGGCAATCGATTCAATGAGCTGGAAGTGATCGATGAATTCAACGCCTGGAAGCCTGTCTCTGAGATAATAGGTTGCAACGATGTTGTTCTTCGCATCGATGCCGTCGAGAGCATGCTGAAAGATAATCGGATCATGAACCCGTTCCATAACTTTTTCTCCCTTCGATTTTGTACTGGAAAACTCCGGTGACACCGCACCCTATACCCGCGCCTGCCTATTTTACTTTGCCTTCCTCCTCAACCTCCCATTCACCCTCTCTTCGATGAGATTCACCCTTCGCTCCACAGCTCGATCGCTCCTTGCGGCAGCAAGGATGTAGATGGAGCGGAGAATGGTCGATTGCGCCACCATTGAGTTAGATTGTGCAAAGTGAACCCTCCGCTCAGGACATGCGGTGAGCAGGAGTACATCCACAAGCACCGCGAGGGGCGATCGGCTGTAATTGGTAATGGCAATGGTGAACGAGCCATTTGATTTTGCGATCTCAGTTGCCTCGAGCACCTCCCTCGTCGCACCTGAGTGGGAAAGGGCGATGATATTGTAATTCCTGTCGGCATGACCTGCCGTTACGATCATCTCGTAGGGATCGCTGATTGCCCGGGCCGTATAGCCAATGTGTGAAAACCAGATCTCTCCAATAGCACCTACCCTGCCTGATCCTCCAAGGCCGAAGAGGTATACCTTTTTTGTATCGATGATTCTCCGGGCTGCCCTTATGATTTCAGAAAAATTGACGGTTCCTTCAGTGGCCTGGAGATTTGAAACCGCTTCGGAAAAGACTTTTTTTATACTGAGTTCAGGATCGTCGTCGGCCCGAAAAATGGGGAGAATCGTCTCCGGCTCGTATTTAAGATCTCTCGATATGCTCATCTTGAAATGCTGGAAGCTCCCGTAACCGAGCTTTTTGCAGAGGCGTGATATTGAGGCTACCGATGTTCCCGTCTTTTTTGCCACATCATCTATGGGGGCATTGAGCGATTCGAAATCCGCTCCGAGGAAGTAGTCGGCTATGATCTTCTGCACAGGTTTCAGTTCGTTGTATACAGCCTTCAATTGAGTAAGCACGGACATGCTATAATTATTATGAAAATTATTTTTATTGTCAATGGAATTT
>CAZPCG010000480.1:0-2204 GCA_964584875.1 uncultured Spirochaetota bacterium | reverse complement strand
GGCCTCGTGCATCCCAATGTCCTCAGGGCCGGGCATGTCGATCCCGAGGAGTACTCCGGCTTCGCTTTCGGTATGGGTCTTGACAGGCTTGTCATGATGAGGTACGGAATCGACGACATCCGCCTCTTCCACAGCGGCGACCTCCGATTCCTCACGCAGTTTTAATAAAAAATATATCCAACCCCGATTCTTACCCCTTCTCCCGGCGGGGCCAGCCGTAAGCAGACTGCACAAGCAGGCAATCTACAAGAACAATGCTTACCATCGCCTCCAAAACGGGCACGATCCTCGGCACGATGCAGGGATCGTGCCGGCCGCGTATCTCTACGCTCTGCTCCACTCCCCTCGTATCCACTGTCTTCTGCCGAAGCTCAATGGAAGCCGGAGGCCGAACGGCGGCACGAAGGACTATATCCTCCCCGGTGGATATTCCCCCCACAATTCCCCCGGCGTTGTTCGTCTCCGCCCTCAGGCGGCCATTTCTGAAAACATAGGGATCGTTGAATTCTGAGCCCCTCATACGGGCCGACGCAAACCCGCTGCCAACCTCAATCCCTTTCACCGCCCCGACCGACATTACACCATGAGCCAGAAGCGCGTCCAGTTTATCGAAGACGGGGTCACCAAGTCCAGGTGGAACACCCCGTGCAACTACCTCTACAACTCCGCCAAGGGAGTCCCCTTGCGCCTTTGCTTCTTCGATCTTTTTCACCATCTCTCCGGACTTGACCGGGTCGGGGGAACGAACGACGTTGCGCTCGATTTCTTTATAATTTACGGTTTCAGCCCGCACCCCTCCTATCTCGAGGGTATACCCGATAACCTCTACGCCTCGCTCTTTCAGCACCTTCTTTGCCACGGCCCCTGCTGCAACCCTTGCTGCAGTTTCACGACCCGAAGAGCGCCCGCCTCCCCGCCAGTCCCTGACCCCATATTTCACCTCGTAGCTATAATCGGCATGCCCCGGCCTGTAGAGATTTTTCAGAGACTCATAGTCCTCAGTGCGCAGGTTTTCGTTCTCTATATAGAGGGCAATGGGAGCTCCTGTTGTTTTCCCCTCGAACGTACCGGAGAGAATCCTCACCCTGTCGCGCTCAACGCGGGATGTTGTGACCTGGCTCTGCCCAGGGCGGCGGCGGTCAAGCTCGGGCTGTATATCGGCTTCGGTGAGGGCAACGGCGGGAGGCACTCCATCGATAACGACACCAATCCCGGCCCCGTGGCTCTCGCCGAAGGTCGTTATTTTGAACAACCTTCCAAAACTGTTCCCCGGCATGAACGAATCCTTTCCTCAAAACTTCATCCGCATGTACCACTCACCCTCTACCACTCAATCCGGTTCTCGTTGAGCAGAAATACACCAATTTCCAGCCCCCTGAAGGCATGCTTCAAACAACGGCGGGAGGCGGCGCACTTCGCATGCTGCATGACTCCTCCCCTTTGGCACTACTCAGCTGGCTTTCCAACGGGCATGATGTAGAGGGGGTCCTCTCTCTCAAGCCCCAGCACCACCTTAACCCTCTCATCGAAGAATGCACCGATGGCCACGGTGCCAAGGCCCATAGCCCCTGCCTGCAGGTAGACGTTCTGGGCAGCATGCCCTGCATCCATGTGCACGTAGCGAACGCTTCCCCTCTGCCCGTATATTCGTGAAGTTCTCTTATAGACGGCTGCAATAACGATTGAGAAGGGGGCATCAAGCACCGCACTCTGACCCAGTGCAGCATCGGAGAGCTGTGCCCTGAAATCCCCCTTTTTCAAGACAATGAGAGCATGGTCCTTCCAGTCGTAGCGGTAGATACCCGCATCAAGCCCTTTCATCTTTTTCGTAACGACGAACACCTCAAGGGGATGCAACCCCCCAGCGGAGGGGTATGACCGCGTTGCACGTGTCACGCCATCGAAGGTCTTTCCTGCACATGCCCAGAGGAGCTGGGATATATCGGCAATCGAGAGGTCTTCTTTTCGGTAGTATCGTATAGACCGCCTGTGGTTGATCGCCTCCTCAACGCTGACGGTTCCGGTATATCCCGGTTCCGGGAGTTGTATGATCTCCTTGTTCATTTGCTCCATCCCCTCCTGTGAAGATGCAGCGCTGAAGATACATGAAACGAAGAGGAGAAGGGCTGCGACCCTTCCCTTCCACCTGCCCCCCATCGAAGTACTATTCAAGTCCTGCTCCTCCTCCCCCGCAGCATGCATTC
>CAZPCG010000479.1:0-2208 GCA_964584875.1 uncultured Spirochaetota bacterium | reverse complement strand
TGCTACCAGGAGGACATCACAAAGATAGCCCTGCAGGTTGCAGGGCTCCCCCTCAAGGAGGCTGATGAGATACGCAAGGTTATTCTACGAAAGGACAGGGTGCGCCGTAAGCTTGAGCTGAAAGACAGGTTCTACCAGAACCTCCTGAAAAAAAAGGTAACAGCCGGCGTCATCGACCAGATCTGGAACATGATCGAGTCCTTCTCGGGGTACAGCTTCTGCAAGCCTCACAGCGCATCATACGCCCTGCTCTCCTTCAAATCCTGCTACCTCAAGGGTCACTATCCTGCGGAGTTCATGGGGGCTGTTTTGAAAAACCAGGGCGGCTACTACTGCCCCCTTGCGTACATCTCGGAGGCCCGGAGGATGGGATTGAAGATCGAAAAGCCCGGTATCAACTCAAGCAGAAAGGAGTACTTCGGATGCAGGGATACCATCTTTATAGGCTTCATGCAGATCAAAGGCCTTTCATCCGGGATAGTGCAGAAGCTGCTTGATGAGAGGGAAAGACGGGGCGTTTTTGCAGGGCTCATCGATTTCATGGAGCGGACAGACGCAGGGATAAAGGATACGACCCTGCTCATAAAGGCGGGTTGTTTCAGGAACCTTGAGCCGTATAACCAGCCCCAGCTCCTCTTCATGGCAAAAAGCTACTGGCACCGGAGGGAGAAGAGCAGTGAGACGATGCTCTACGGTGATGAGGTGCAGGAAAGCCCCATCACCCCTCCCCCCATGAGGGACATCTCCCATGATCAGAAGCTCAGGGTCGAGGAGGAGCTTTTTGGTTTTATCGCATCGATACACCCGATGGAGCACTACAGGAAAAAAATGCGTGACCCGGAGGTGGTCCTGGCAAGTGACCTGGAGCTGCACGTAGGGAAGGTCGTGAGGGTAGCAGGGATTCTTGTAACCTCAAAGACGGTGCTCACCAAAACCGATGAGCTGATGCAGTTCATAAGCTTCGAGGACGAGACGGCGATCTTTGAAACAGTATTCTTCCCCAAGGCCTTTAAAAAGTACGCTCTTTTGCTCTCCCACCAGCGTCCCTACATCCTGACGGGGAGGGTAGAATCGGAGTTCGGCGTGGTGAGCCTGAACGTTTACGGGATGGAGAGGTGGGAGATTGAAAGTTGGCTTGATTAAAGGTAAAATTTTGACTTTGCTATTGCGATGTTACAAAAATAGGGGTAATGTAATTGAAAGTTCAGGATAAGGAGAAATAACGCAATGTGCGGGAGGTTTACCCAGAAGTCAGAGAGGAGAATCATTTCACTTGAGTTCTACGTCCAGGATTTTCGCTCGGATGTTTTTATCAATTACAACGTTTCACCGGGGCAAAGCGCCGGGGTAATCATCTATGATTCAGACTTCTGCTATGATCAGTATCGCTGGGGGCTTGTGCCATACTGGGCAAAGGACCCGGCGATAGGGAACAGGATGATCAATGCCAGGGCTGAAACCGTCACTGAGAAGCCCTCTTTTCGCAAAGCCTTTGAGCGACGGCGCTGCCTGATCCCGGCTGACGGATTCTTCGAGTGGAAGAAGGAGGATGGGAGAAAAACCCCATACTATATCTTCAGCTCCTCAGGGAAACCTATGGGCTTCGCAGGGCTCTGGGAAACATGGTGCCCTCATGAAATCAGGTACCAGGGAAAAGGCACAACCTCAGAACAGCATCGTTATTCAGGTTTCACAGAAACCGGTCGTTTAGAAGGACAAGAAGGGGGCGGTGTTAATATGAAATCAACATCAGAATACCCTTCCGGGGAATACCCTTCCAAGGAAAAACCCCTCCATACCTTCACAATCATCACGACCTCGGCCAATGAAAAAATGCATCGGCTACACGAAAGGATGCCCGTTATCATCCCGCCTGAAAAGAGGGAGCTGTGGCTTAATCCGGAGGAGAAAAACCTCGATCATTTGCTCGATCTCCTCAAGCCCCTCCCGGCTGAAGGGCTTGATTTCTATGAGGTGTCACGCCTGGTAAACTCGCCGCAGAATAACTCCCCCGAATGCATTCAACCGCTCATGAGGTAATCCCCCAAACCTGCAGGCAATCCCGGACAGGCCTCTCATCCAGGAGGAAATCGAACACCCTTTTTGATTACGCCTTTGCACCGTACAAAGTATTAATAGATCCTTTCCATTCTAGGGGAGGATTTGAGGGGAGAGTTATGTGAGGGGTGAATGATTGACCATATCACC
>CAZPCG010000478.1:0-2209 GCA_964584875.1 uncultured Spirochaetota bacterium | reverse complement strand
GATAAAAAGCCGTTCTATGCTTCAACCTACATCCCAAAACAATCAAGATTCGGGATAATGGGGATGACGGATCTGGTTCCCAGGGTAAGGTTGCTCTGGGAGACAAAAAGGGATGATATTTTAGAATCTGCGGATAAGATTTCAAAGGCACTGAGCGGTGTGGGGGCAGATCCAGACGGTGAGCTACTGGGAGAATCAATCATGTCCATTGCTTTTGAAGAGCTCAAGAAGAGTTTTGATGAGGAGCATGGAGGCTTTGGAACCGCTCCAAAATTCCCGACTCCTCACAACCTGATCTACCTCCTGCGTTACTGGAAGCACACAGGAGATGAGGATGCACTTCGTATGGTTGAGAAAACACTTGCTGCAATGAGCCGTGGAGGGATAAATGATCAAATTGGAGGTGGTTTTCACCGCTATTCAACTGACAGTGAGTGGAAGCTTCCCCATTTCGAGAAGATGCTCTACGACCAGGCACTGATTTCTATTGTATACACTGAGGCGTATCAGGCAACGAAGAATAAATTCTACGAGCGTAACGCACGTCAGATTATCGATTATGTCATCAGGGATATGATGGCCAGAGGCGGTGGATTTTATTCTGCTGAAGATGCTGACAGCGAGGGGGAGGAAGGAAAATTTTACCTCTGGACTGAGGGCCAGATCAAAGGCCTTCTCGATAAAAAACAGGCAGAGTTGATAATCAAGCTTTTCGGTATTGAGAAGGGGGGAAACTTTATCGAAGAAGCCACTGGAAGAAAAACGGGAAAGAATATCCTTTACAGAAAGGATTCTTTGAAGGAAGTTGCTTCCAGGCTCGAGCTCTCTGAGGAGAAGATCGATTCATATTTGAAAGAAGCGATTGAAATACTCTTTGCTCACAGGGAGAAGCGTGTCCATCCTCACAGGGATGATAAGATCCTTACAGATTGGAACGGCCTCATGATTGCCTCTCTTGCAAAAGCCTCTCGTGTTTTCCATGATACAAAATATTTAGATGCTGCAATGGATACTGCCAATTTTATCCTTGAAAGGATGAGGAGAGAGGATGGAAGGCTTTTGCATCGTTACAGGGAGGGAGAGGCCCTTATACAGGCTAATGTCGATGATTATGCATTTTTGGTATGGGGATTGCTGGAACTCTATGAAACGACCTTTAATCCAGGCTATCTGAAGGAGGCTCTCAAGCTGAACACCGACCTCATTTCACATTTCTGGGATGAAGAAGGTGGAGGGTTCTATTTCACTGCTGATGATAGTGAGAAACTTCTTGTTCGCATAAAGGAGTTTTACGACAGTGCAATTCCATCGGGTAATTCAGTTGCAATGTTGAATCTGCTTCGTCTTTCTCGAATGACAGGTGATACTGATCTCGAAAACAGAGCAATGTTTGTTGGAAAGGCTGCTGCAGGAAATATAAGACGGGCTCCGGTAGCATTTAGCTTTCTACTGTCAGCTTTAGATTTTAGTTTCGGACCTAACTTTGAGGTGGTGCTTGCAGGAGATCCAGATGCGAAGGATACACAGAAGATGAGAAATGCCCTCTACGAGGTGTTTCTTCCAAACAAGGTGGTGCTATTTAAAGACACTTCTGAAGATGTTTCACCCATCGATGCTCTATCCCCTTTCACAAAAGAGCTAAAGAGCCTTGGTGGAAAGGTGACCGCATATGTTTGTGAGGGCTATTCATGCAAGCTCCCGACAACAGATATAGGGAAAATGCTTGAACTACTTGGAGTAGAATGATTTAAGAATGAACGTAAGCCAGTAAGTGCATCACCGCTTTTTAACAACCACACGCATGAACCGCCAGATAAAGAACAATAGCCTTTTGTATAAGGCCGGCTGTTTGGCCTTTTTCTCACTCTGATCGAAGTCGCTCCGCATGTAGTCTCTATCTGCAATACTCATCTAACCTCCCTGTAACCTTTCTCTCTTTAAATATTGCCGACAATAACTATCTGGTCAATGTAAAACTTCAATTTTATTTTTTTCTTGACAGACTTTCGGAGCACAGTATCGTCTATGGAGAACAGGATAATAGGATACTAATTTGGAGATCAAAATGGCGCGGATTGGAATAATAGGAAGCGGAAATGTTGGCGCGAATACGGCGTTCTTTCTTGCAGAAAGTGGCGTCGCGGATGTTTTTCTCTACGATATCCTTGAGGGTGTTTCTGAAGGCAAGGCGCTCGATATGATGGAGGCA
>CAZPCG010000477.1:1820-2211 GCA_964584875.1 uncultured Spirochaetota bacterium | reverse complement strand
ACTTATCATCCTCACGAACATCAACAGCAGGAAGTCTCACATCATCATCAAAGCCGTAGAAGAATCTGTCATTAAAGAATCTGTCGAAGATACTGTCAAGGTTAAACCTTCCAAGCGTGCCCGGGTGGTATTTGATAAGGTTCATATCGTTACCTCCTATTTATATTTTTCACTTATAATATTGCACAATCCATGCCAATTATCGTCATTAACTAATTCATTGATATACAATAAAATAACGAAACCACTGCTCTTCTATTGAAAAGTGGCTGGCTATAAATGTGTATCAATGACACACAAGGCTATAACGACCCACTATGTGTACCAAAATGGCACAAAAAAAGACACGAATCATGAAAGGGTGTTCTTTTCTGATCTTCCGCATTATACT
>CAZPCG010000477.1:0-1810 GCA_964584875.1 uncultured Spirochaetota bacterium | reverse complement strand
TAGCAACTTCGAGCAGAATTGCGGTAAATGATCATCCAGAAAAGAGGAGAAGGCCGATGGAAAAGGGGTCACTGAAAAAGAGTGTTGTTGCGATATGCGGGAGTCCGCGTCTGAACGGAAACACTCAGATCCTCCTTGAGACTGCCTGTTCCACGCTTAACTCAAGAGGCATCAACACCGAGCTCATCCTCCTTTCAGAACACAACGTCAAGCCGTGCATTGCCTGTGAGAAGTGCAAGGAGCTGAAGGACCGAACCTGTGCGATAAAAGATGACGACTTTCACCCGATCCTAAGAAAGATGATAGAAGCAGATGGGATAATCATCGGCTCCCCGGTCTACTTTGGCTGCGCAACCTCGCAGACAACAAGCCTCCTCCACCGTGCAGGATACGTATCCAGGAACAACGGAAACCTCTTGAAAGGAAAAGTCGGGGCACCGGTTGTAGTTGCACGCCGGGCAGGCCATAACTTCACCTTTGCCCAGCTCCTCTTCTTTTTTATCGTAAACGGAATGATAGTCCCCGGTTCAACTTACTGGAACATCGCCTTTGGCAGGAAGAAGGGAGAGGTGAGAGGTGATGAGGAGGGAATGGAAACAATAAAAAACTTTGCTGTCAATCTTGCGACTCTTTTACTTTTAAGTGAAGGGAAGCACGTATAAAAATTTTTTCCATAATAAGGAAAACACTTCCATGGAAAGGGAAGAGCTGTTAAAATTGCTCGAAGCGTTTGAGAGGGGAAGTCTTGAGAAAAACGAGCTTATTGATACACTCCTTGCAGGTACTGGATACTCCGACCTTGGATATGCAAAAGTTGATACATCGAGAGTTGAACGCACAGGGTTTCCCGAGGTTGTGTATTGTAAAAACAAGACCGATGAGGAGCTCGTTGAGATTTCCCGGGAGCTCTTCCAGAAGAACGGGTTTGCGCTTCTTACTAAGGCAGACCACAGACAGTATTCCGTGCTCGAGCAGCAGGTTAGGGGCGCATCGTTCCACGAACGATCAGGCGTCATTGTCATAGGCACTGGAATGGAGAAAAGGGGCATGGTTACAGTGCTCTCAGGGGGTACATCGGATGTACCCGTTGCCGAGGAGGCAGGGGTCACCGCAGAGGTGTTCGGCTGCAATGTGCAGCAGATTTACGACGTCGGGGTTGCCGGTATACACCGGCTTTTTTCCTATAGGGGAAAAATCAGCTCATCCAACGCCATCGTAGTGGTTGCCGGGATGGAGGGTGCTCTCCCCTCCGTGGTAAGCGGCCTGTTCGGGATACCCGTCATAGGTGTGCCCACCTCCATTGGATACGGGATGAATCTCGGAGGGATCACCCCTCTGCTCACCATGCTGAACTCCTGTGCACCTGGGGTCAGCGTTGTAAACATAGACAACGGGTTTGGCGCAGGCTATATAGCGAGCCTTATCAACAAGAGGATCGAGGGTGCGCGAAACAAATGAGCAGCCTCTTCTTTGACCTTCAGAACGGCATAAGCGGCGACATGGCGGTATCTGCCCTGCTATCCCTGTTCGACGATGGGGAGGGGAGCGCCCGGAAGGCGGCCCCGACGCAGGAAGGCGAAACCTCAGCAATGACCCTTCTCATTGAAAAGCTGAAAGTGCTTGCTCTTGAGGGATACGAGCTGAGCTGCAAAAAGGAGCGGAGAAACGGCCTGTGGGGAACTCGCTTCAGCGTGCTCCTCCATGACAAAAAAAGGGAGGAGAGAAGCTATTTTACCATAAGGGAGCTTCTCCTGGGTTCGGGTTTATTGGATGATGAAAAAAAGCTTTCCCTTGCAATATTCGAAAACCT
>CAZPCG010000476.1:0-2214 GCA_964584875.1 uncultured Spirochaetota bacterium | reverse complement strand
TTTCCATCCAGGGCACCAAAATCAATACCCTCCGGGGATACGCCAATTGCAACGGTCAGGGTTTTCACAGCATCCGTCTTTGCGTGCGGAACGGCAATGCCCAGCTCAAGCCCGGTGCTCCCCATCGCCTCACGCTTGTGAATGGCTTCTGATGCCATCTCCTTTTCGGTGATCTTCCCGGCATCCATGAGCACCTGGATCAGCTCCTCTATCACTCCAACCTTATCCTTCGAACGCAACGGTACCTTCACGACCTCGGGTGAAATGAGATCAACTAGTGCCATGGGAAACCTCGCTCACAATGTGCTCCGGAGGAAACCTGCAAATCAAATCACCCCCAATAAGACCATCAAAACCAACCAATAACATAACAATTCACCATGAATCTTTCAATGCCTAAGTATGCCTATGTATGAAGCACTGACCCGCAATGGTACGCTCGCTCCCTGCTGCAACCTTCACCTCACCTTCATTTCGCCCTAGCCCTATCTTAAGCTCATCCAAGAGTATCGTACAGTTGAACAACCCTCTCCTCATCCTTTACTATAAGAACCGAGCAGGAAACAGAGCGCATTGCCCTCTCCGTCTCATCGAAAAACTCATCCCGCCTGCTCCGTATGCGGGATAGCTCGCCGATAACGAGCATATCGATGGCTTCTTCCTTCACCTTCCTGACAATCTCCTGATAGGGAGAACCCATTGCGCTTTCAGTCCTGATCGCAACTCCCTTTCTCCGGGCAAGCTCCCGCACATGGTTCAGGTACCTTTCAGCGTCAGCCTTGAGGTCATGCTCGTACTCAACCTGCTCCTCGCGCAAGAATATCCTTGCTTTCACAAGGTCACTCAGTGCTTTCGTGTTGATCACGTAGAAAGCCTGAAGCTCAGACTGGGTGTAATGTGCAAGGCAGATTGCGTACTGCGCTGCCGTTACCGAACCCTCGGTGCCATCGATGTACACCATTATTTTTCTAATTGGTCCGTCCACCTTTTATCCAACGCCTCCTACCGCTGAGCCCGACTTCCTGCTCTCAAGCCGCTCCTTCACCATCTTCATAAGAGTAAACCCATCTCGCTCGGCCTCTTCAAGGCGATTCTCGATGTAGTGGACCGTTTCCTTCAGGTCTGGAATCGCAATCTTTTCGAGGGCATTCACCTTGCGTATCGTCCTCTTGACCTCTCCTGCAAGCCTCAGCACCGATATTCTCAATTCGGCAAGTTTACCCAGGAGCTGGAGAACGGTTTTAAACTCATTGATGGAGCTGTCAATCCAGAAACTGGTCCCCCTGGGGCTGTAGTACGGCGCCTTCTCCTTGAAATCGGTGTTAACAATGGGCAGTAAAACCCCCATCACCTTACGGGTGCCAAGCTGTATGTTTGTCTGAATGTTCACAGCACCGGCAATATTCCGCACCCTCAGCTTGCCCATTGAAAGCACAGCTTCCTCAAGGGTCCTATACGCCCTGGCCAGAGCTTCCTCCACCCGGCCCTGATAGTCGGCTGCCTGGTCGACGAGGGCAAGTAGCTCAACAACAAGGATATTTCGTTTCTGGTCTAAAAGTTCATACCCGAGCATGGCAAAGTTCAGCTCATCCTTCAGCCTCATGAGGTTCGTTTTCGTCGGCGCCGTGGTCATCCTCGCCATGGAGCCTCCAAATCTTCCACCATTACAGTACTCCAACTTTAAGAATATCTACAAATTAGAAGGAGATAGAGAGGCTGTTCCTGTAACCCTCTGAATCAGGGAGCACTACCCTCGTAGTACTTCGCTATCTCCTCCTCACTGACGCGGTGTAGCTCTTCGACGGGGAGCATGCGTAAAACCTTCCAGCCCGCTTCCAGGGTTTCCTCAATACTTCGCTCCTCGTCCATTCGCTGGGAGATGAAGTTTCGCTCAAACTCATCCCCGAACTCCATGTAGTTGTGATCGAGAGGCGTCAGCTCTTCTTCCCCAATGACCGACGCAAGGTTGCGCACGTCCCTCACATAGCTGTACGCCGCAAAGAGCTGGCTTGCAAGGTGGGGATGGTCCTCACGGGTCATACCCTCGCCTATTCCATCCTTCATGAGCCTCGAAAGGGAGGGAAGACCCGCAATTGGCGGATATATGCCCCTCCCGTACATCTCCCTTTCGAAGACGATCTGCCCTTCGGTTATGTAGCCGGTCAGGTCAGGCACAGGGTGGGAGATATCATCGTTTGGCATGGACAGGATGGG
>CAZPCG010000475.1:0-2231 GCA_964584875.1 uncultured Spirochaetota bacterium | reverse complement strand
GTGGTTGCCCTCTGCGGCCCTGGTTTCTCAGAAAACGTATTCATAAAGGTCAGGGTCGGTACCCCGATAAGCGATGTTGTATCTGAAAGGGTAAAAGGGGGAGAGGAGAAGAGGATTATTCTTAATAATTCACTGACGGGTGAGACCGTTACAGATCCATCTCTCCCCGTCGACCGTACGATCAGCGGCATTGTTGCTGTGGCTGAGGAAAAGGCAGGTGAGTTTCTCGCTTTTGCAAAACCGGGGTTCTCAAAGGATTCCTACACCAGAACCTTTGCTTCCTCATTTCTCAGGTTGAGGAGAATCGCAAATACGAACCTCCATGGTGAAGAGCGCCCCTGCATATTCTGCGGCTTTTGCGATGAGGTCTGTCCAGTCGGCATTGTGCCCCATCTCATCTACAGGCATGTTGAGCATGGCAACATCGATGAGAGATTGATCCACTTCAGGATACACAACTGCATTGACTGCAATCTGTGCAGCTATGTCTGCCCGTCAAAGATTGGAGTAGCGCAGTACATAAGAGAGGGAAAGAATAAGTTGATACAGATGGAACTGGACCAATCGTCCTCATTACCGCCTGATATGGAGCTTGTTGGTATGGAAAAGGCAAAAGGGCTGCTTTGATGAAGAACTTAAAATTGAAATACGACAAGCTGATGAAGGTAAAGTTTCTGAAACGCCTGGAGATACTCACCGCTACATTTGAAGGAATCCTGTTCGGTGTGCCAAAGGTTACACCAGGAGCACCCCATATTTTAGATAACATCGAAATAAAAAGGTTCATGTCCGTGGCAATTATTGCTCTCATGCCCTCAACAGCAGCTTCCATCTATTTCTTCGGACTGCAGGCGGTAAAGATCATTCTCGTATCTTATATTTCGGGAGGAATCGTCGAAGTTCTCTTTGCCTTCGTGCGAAAGAAGGAAATTGAAGAGGGCTTTCTCGTTACGGGTCTCATATTTCCATTGACGCTTCCCCCATCCACGCCACTCTGGGTCGTTGCCGTTGGCGTGATTTTCGGCGTCATATTCGGTAAAGAGGTTTTCGGAGGGACGGGGAGAAACATCTTCAATCCAGCTCTTGTGGGAAGGCTCTTCATTACAATCGGGTTTCCTGAAATCATGACGACCTCCTGGATGGACCCCATTACCGATGCAATTACAACTGCAACACCCCTGGTTGTTTACAAGTCGACGCAAACCTTCCCGCCCATCACCAGCCTGCTTGCTGGCACCGCTCCAGGCAGCATGGGAGAGACCTTCAGGGCGGGTATTATTCTCGGCGGGCTATTTCTGATGCTCACACGTATCGGAAACTGGAGAATTCCCATAACCTACCTCGGCACGGTCCTTGTGCTCTCCCTGATCGGGCACAGCTTCCTTCAGGCGAGAATAGCACCGCCGCAATTCCAGCTTCTATCAGGCGGTCTGCTGTTCGGTGCTATGTTTATGGCAACCGATCCCGTTACCTCTCCCTACACGAAGGCGGGAAAGCTCATCTTCGGCATTGCTGCAGGGATTTTTACCATCCTTATCAGGACATTTTCTGGTTTTACAGAGGGAGTGATGTTCAGCATAGTATTGATGAACGGTTTTACGCCACTTATCGATCATCTTATCATAACCTCTAAATACAGGCCGGTGAAAAAATGAAGGAAAGAGTGTGGATGATCCTTTTTGTCCTTGTTCTTGGAAGCTTTCTCACTGCCGCGCTCCTTGCAGTAACAAACTATACGGACCCCATCATTGAGAAAAACAACGAACTGATGGTAAAAAAGAGCATTCTCCTGGCACTTGGGATTCCCTATTCCGAAGAGACCGTGGAGTCTGTTTTCTCCATGAACATAGATAAGGTGCCTAAAGGGGTAGCAACGTTCTACTTTTCAAAAAGCGGAGAGGTCGCCTTTGAGGTATCCGGCTCGGGTTTGTGGGGACCTGTAGATGGCGTCATTGCGCTTATGCCTGATCACAGGTCTATCAAGGGGCTCACCATCATCCGCCAGGAGGAAACCCCGGGCCTCGGAGGCAGGATTGCGGAGGATGAGTTTTTAAACAGGTTCAAGAACAAGGTGGTCGTGCCAAAGCTGGAAATAGTAGCCGAGGGGAAGGCGACGAAGGAAAACCAGGTCGATGGAATAACAGGAGCAACCATGAGCGGTAAGGCCCTCGAGTCACTGCTGAACAGTGAAATGGGAAAATATTTACCCCTCTTATCTCAGTGAGGTCAGT
>CAZPCG010000474.1:0-2241 GCA_964584875.1 uncultured Spirochaetota bacterium | reverse complement strand
GAGTACCAGGCCCTGGTTGCCCCTATGTCGACCGCCGCTACGGAGATGACCTCTGTATAGGCTGCGGGGTAGAGGGGGGAGTCGGTGTTGCTGTTTCCGGCAGCCGCAAATATGACAACACCGGCTTTATAGGCATCTGAAATTGCTTTCTTTAATGTATCGGAGTCAGACCCGCCAAGGCTCATGTTGATGATATCAGCGGCCTTTGAGGGTGGTGTGGTATACGCGTTTGGCAGGCCGGCGGCGTAGAGCACTGCCTGAGCGATGTCGTATGTAGATCCTCCACCTGCCCCGAGCACCCTGAGGGGCATGATCTTAACGTTTTTTTCGCTCACACTTAACCCCGCAACCCCCGCCACCCCGAGATATTTTTGTAACACCTCTGACCAGTTGTTTGTCAGGGCCCCAATTGTTCCTATGACATGAGTTCCGTGAAAGGTCGATGCCTTCCCCGCCGGGTCGTCTCCCGGATCGGTCGCATCGTCATCCGGGCCATCACCATCAAGTGATATTTTAGTGTCTAAGATAAAGTCGTACTCATCCACAAAGATGCCCTGCAAATCGGGGTGTACTGCACCGTTTTTATGGCTGGGTTTACGAGCAATACCTGTGTCAAGAACAGCCACGGTAACAGACGATACGTCGTTCACGAGATTCTCTCCCCATACCATGTCCAGCTTGATCAG
Source organism: uncultured Spirochaetota bacterium (assembly GCA_964584875.1). GTDB lineage: Bacteria > Spirochaetota > B62-G9 > B62-G9 > DRHN01 > CAZPCG01. The sequence continues at coordinate 1,555 of CAZPCG010000474.1, read as the reverse complement.
GGGGTAGTGCCACTGGAGGGGGTAGTACTCATCACCAGGCTCAAACAGCGGCCTGTAGATGTAGTTTGGCTCGGCATACTCCACGTAGGGGAGCGCCTTCAGCCTCTCGATCTCAAGGAGGGTGCGCTCTGAAACTGCTTCATCTGAAAGACCATGCCTTAGCACGCTGTCGAGCTTCAGAAGGCCCACCACAGCACCATCCCCCCTGCCTGAAAAACTCCTCGTTGCTCTATAACCACCCCCAGAATCTGACATGAGTGAAACGCTCACACCGGGCCTGTACTTGACGATGATCTCGTCGGGTATAAAGTCGTGCCTTGACCTGCTTCCGGCGCTTCTTCCAAGCCTGATACCTTCAGGTATTCTAAGCGGTCGAACGCTCATACCGCTTTCATCTGATTCCAACTGGTTGTGAAGTAAGAGGGGATATTCAACAGCTTCAGGAGTTGTGCTTTCATCCCCCGTCTGCCCTTCTCCCAGAATCAGAACGGTTAGTTTGCCGGATATCGAAGAGGTTGATGAAGAGCTGCACCCGTATACGAATATGAGGGTGGATAACACCGCGAGTAAGCCCGGGAGCAACAGGCTTTTCTTATTGACTTGCATGGCACATTCCTGTAAATTGTAGGTCTGCGTACGGCTCCTCCTAAATATACCACAATTTCTGATAGATTTCGTGAAGAAAACGGTTTGAGATTCAGCCCATGAGAGATATAAGCGAAAGAGTTATTGCCAGGCAGATAGATGAAGCCAGGGACAAAATCGCCTACCTCAAAGACATCAACATAGGAATTCCTTCCTCCGAGATCCAGGAGCTTGAGAACAGGTTTAGGGAAGCCGAGAGTTATGTGAGCAGGGACAGGAGCTCAATAGCAAAAAATAAGCTGAATGGCTTCAACGCCCTCTTCAGCTCTATAGAGGAGCGGTACTTCTCAAACCTCACCCCACGGCAGATTGACAACATATCGAGGAACGATCAGAGGCCCACGGCGCTCGACTATGCGCGGGAAGTCTTTGAAGGTTTTGAAGAGCTGAAAGGCTATGATGCGAACAGCACAGACCCCGCCATTGTTTGCGGTTTTGCGCGTCTGGACAGCAACGATGTCATGGTTATTGGCCATGAGAAGGGGGCGTTTCATGAGGATTACCGCAGGGGGGGAAGCGCCCTCCCTCATGGGAACCGCAAGGCTATCCAGGCAATGAAGCTTGCGGAAAAGTTCGGAGTTCCCGTTGTTACCTTTGTTGATACCCCTGGCTCCTGGCCGCTTGAGGAGTTTTTACCGGCCCAGAGAATAGCTAAAAATCTTGAAATGCAGTACCTCCTGAAGGTCCCCCATGTCTCTGTCGTCATCGGTGAGGGGGGGTCCGGCGGCGCTCTTGCGATAGATGTATCAGACTACAGGATCATGCTCGACAAGGCCTACTATTCGGTTATTTCCGTAAGCGGTGGAGCCGCCATCATTGCCAGGGACAAACGGCACATCAGGGAAAACGATCTGGACAGGGCTGCAAAGAACCTTCACATTACCGCAGAGGATGCCGCAAGACTCGGAGT
>CAZPCG010000473.1:0-2241 GCA_964584875.1 uncultured Spirochaetota bacterium | reverse complement strand
ATACGACCGTGTGTTTCCTTTGCCCCGAGTGCCAAAAGGGGCATATGATCATCGCCACGGTTCTCCAGAATCTCTCCTCATCGGCGAGGTATATTCGAATGCCTATCAGAAAGGAACTCTCCCACACAATTTTTCTGCTATAGATGCCATGTTAATAAAAAGACTCCAATATTCCCCCCCTTTCATCCTCGACAAATCTCAAAATCTCTATCATAATGGACCACAAAGGATAATGTCCAAAGATTGAATCCCCATAGTGGTGCGAAGCGACTTCGTACAATTGTTTCACCAACAAAAGGACTTTCCTGTTGCAATGCGCTGCTGAGTTGTGTATTATTTTTACAGGAGTAAGCTGATGGGACAAACAAAGATCATCTCGGATCCAAAGGTGATGATGGGGAAACCCGTCATAGCCGGCACAAGAATAACAGTGGAGCACATTCTAGAAGAGCTTTCGCACGGCAAGTCTATTGATCAACTGTTGGATGCATACCCCACAATCACTAAGGAAGGGATCCTTGCCGCATTGGACTATGCTGTGAAAGTCCTTAAGTCCGACATAGTCTATCCTGCCAAAGTTGGCTAACATGGACATCTCGTTTGTGGCCGATGAGAATACCGACAAGTACATAGCACCTGCGCCAAAAAGATAAAGATCTTTTTAAAGTCAGGGGGTGAGATTTCTGTAACAGTATTGTTTGTTTAGGGATGAGTAATACAACTTTTACTTTTCGAATTCCCTGAATTTATCACTTCTTCGGCCTCCGGAGCCAGAGGTCGCGGGTTCAAGTCCCGCATTGCCCGAAGCTAACCCCTTTTCCCGCAAACAATTACAAGTGGAATTGTTCCTTCTGGCAGTAGCTGGGATTTTAGTCCATTGTGCTATAAATGGACTAAGGTTATCATGCTCAGAGAGGCAGGAATAGGGGTGAAGCGTCCATACTACCTCAAAAAGCGTGGTGCTTTCTGGTACTACAGGCTCAATCCTGAGTCAGGGCTTATCACCGGAGAGAATCTCAATTACTACACAACAGGGTGCCGAACGCGTGAGGCAGCGGAAGCGTTCATGGCGGACATACTTGGAGAGGAGCGTGAAACCCCCACATTCCGTTGCTATGCCCAATCGTTCTTCATCTGGGGGGAATGTCCACACATCCGTCGTGTGTTGGAAGAAACGGGACGGTTCACGCAGCGGCATGCTCGTATTCAGCGCGGGCGGCTAGAGAAATACATTTCCACTCTGCTCTACTATTCTCAGCATTACGATGAAAGAAAGGAGAAGTCAGAACAAATCGAAGACAGGGTATCCGAGGTTCTGAGCAAGATTTCGATGGAAGAGCTGAAGGATGTCCCCCTGACCGCGTTTAAGGATGATTCCTCCCTCAGGATACACTTTCTGATCCGGTTCGCCGATAGGAAAAAGTATAGAGCATCGATGAGTACAGGAAAGAGGTTGAGCTTCTGTTTCAGGAATCTGCGGATAATGAGGAACATGAATATGCCTATGTTCTCGATGAGCGTAAACTGTTTCATAGCCGTCTTGCATCAAGTGAAGCCGGATAAGGAGGGAGCATGCTGAAGGTGAAACCGCACCCGTGATACCCACCCGAGGAGGGGCGCTATGTGCGCGGAAACGATTACTCCCCTGTCGTGGTGGTGATCGCCCTGAGCCGGGTGGAGAACAAAATACCGCGCATCAGGCAGGCAGTGTGGTCCTGCTACCAGGAGGAGCCGGTCGAATTCGAAGGCCAGCAGGTCTACGATATGGTCGCGTTTCCAGGGCTTCCTCTCAGCGGCAGGATCACCGACCGGGTCACCCAGCCCTGGCGGCTGCCCAAGGATGAGAAGGAGAAGCAGGCAGTGAAACGTATGCAGGCGATGGTGAAGCGGTTTCGCAGGAGAAACGAGAAACATGAGTAGAATGTTACGGCAATGCTCCCCTTCGAGGCGATAGATGATGGAATGCGACCGGTTTTTGCCCATCCTGGTGCTAATAATCCTAAACATGCCCGTTTATTCGTGAAGATGCATTTGATGAGAATGAGCACCACCTTCAGTCGAATCAGCCTCACCTGCGGTATATCCCCGGACGCGGTTGTAGGTTTGGATCTGGCGCTGCGTGAGAACCGGCATGGTCTGCAGGTGCGTGGCAAGATGCACGTAGCGCAGCTCCGCCATGGTTTCGGCGATACGGCTTACCAGATTCCGCAGATCCTCATCGGTAATATCTCCGGCGTCGAA
>CAZPCG010000472.1:0-2252 GCA_964584875.1 uncultured Spirochaetota bacterium | reverse complement strand
AGAGAAGGTGCACGGGATCATCTCATGCGGAGGCACGCAGGGGAGCACACTCGCCGCTACTGTCATGCAACAGCTGCCCGTTGGCTTTCCAAAGGTGCTTGTATCCACCATGGCCTCGGGCAACACGGCAAACCTCGTCGGCATCAAGGACATCACGATGATGTTCTCGGTTGCTGACATCATGGGCCTCAACAGGGTTAGCAGGATGATACTTGGGAATGCCGCCGGTGCTGTCTGCGGCATGGCGAAAATGGAGGTGGAGCAGAGGGAGAGTGGCCATCCGTTGATTGCCATCACAACCGTTGGCATCACCACCCCAGGGGCAATGAAGGCGAAGGAGGTCATTGATAAAGCAGGTTTCGATACCATCGTGTTCCACGCGGTCGGCACTGGCGGGAGAGCGATGGAATCCCTCATGAAGGAAGGTCAGATATCCGGTGTTTTAGACCTTGCGACAATAGAGGTTGTGCAGGAGCTTTTGGGGGGAATTCTTGCAGCAACGCCCGAACGTATGACCGTTGCGACAAACCTCGGCATCCCACAGGTTCTGTGCCCCGGGGCAGTTTCTTGCAACACCTTCGGTCCGCCGGAGACCATCCCTGAGAGGTTCAGGGGCAGGCAGACTGTGCGGCACAGCCTGCTGTATACAAACGTGAGGACTCTGGCCGAAGAGCTCAGAGAACTTGCAAGGGTTCAGGCTGAAAGGGTTAATCCAGGAAAGGGGGCCATTGAGTGGTTCATCCCGATGAAGGGGTTCTGCTCCTACTCTGTGGAGGGAGGCCCTCTTCACAACCCAGAAGCCGACAGGGCGTACCTTGAATCCCTCAGGAAGGAGCTTCGGGAGGGTATCCCAATCCATGTTCGAAACCTGGATATCAACGACCCGGTCTTCGCGGCCGAGGCTGCAGAGCATCTGGTCGCAATGGTGAAAAAATACCTCGAAAGATGAAGCTTGCGATCAACGTAAGCGGGAGGTGAGAGATGGCAAAACGATTCACAAGGGAGGAAGTTCTTGGGAAGCTGCGAAAAGAGATAGGAGCCCGGCGGCCTCTTTTCATGGCAAGCTGCGGCTCCGGCATCGTGGCCAAGTTCCTCGAGAAAGCCGGCTGCGATATGGCGGGGGTGTATAATGCGGTGAAGCTAAGGGCAGGAGGGGCGGGCTCAATGACCGGCATGTGGCCAGTATCAGACGCCAACGGTCTGATGTTCGAATACGCCTCTCGTGAGATAATGCCCGTCGTGAAGAACATGCCTGTGATGGCGGGTGTTAACGCGAATGACCCGACGAGAGACATCCCCCTATTTCTTGAAGATCTGAAACGAATCGGGATCATCGGCGTGAACAACTTTCCAACCGTAGGTCTTATCGATGGAACCTTCAGAAAGGTGCTCGAGCAGACAGGCATAACCTACGATAACGAGATCCAGATGCTCAAAACGGCCAGAGCGATGGGTATGATCCCGGTTGCCTACGCTTTCAATGTTAGTGAAACCGAGAGGATTGTAAGCGGGTGCGATCCGGATGTCTTTATCTTCCATGCGGGAACGACCATCGGTGGGTCAATCGGCTACAACCATCCTGACACGGTAGAAGACACCGCACGAAGAACACAGGAGGTGTACGATGTTGCACGGGAGATCAAACCCGACATCATTCTGCTGGCTCACGGAGCGGCTCTATCCACGCCTGAGGATGGGCAGTACATCCTGGACCACACAGACGGCCATGGCCTTCAAACGGGATCCGCAACCGAGCGCATCCCCGTCGAGGAGGCAATTTTCAAGGTTGCCTCCGCCTTCAAGAACCTGAAGACGCGGGAATGAAATCGGAACACCGAGCACACCGCAGCTTGAAAAAGGCGCATGAAAGAGGGTCAGATCGGCAGCAGTCACTCGCTCTCCACTGCCTTGATCATATCGTAAAGGCTCGTGTCCTGAAGGATGATTTCAATGCGCCTGTTTCTTGCACGGTTCTCCTCACTCGTATTGGGAAGGATTGGTTTGTACATCGAGTAGGAAACGACCATGAGCCTTTCTGGTATTATCCCCGCTTTCGTTCTGAAGTATTCCGCTACATTCGATGCCCTTGCGGCGCCGAGCTCCCAGTTAGTCGGGTATACTGAAACGATTTTCGGGCCGATGGGAACATCATCTGTATGGCCTTCAATCCTGATTACCTTGTCAGGCAGATCCTTGATGATTGCGCCGACACGCCTGAGCACATCTAGCCCTTCAGGCTTTATAACCGTTTT
>CAZPCG010000471.1:0-2266 GCA_964584875.1 uncultured Spirochaetota bacterium | reverse complement strand
CCGGTCAAACCGGTGTTGAAAACTATCTCACCGAAAACCTCACCCTCACCGGTAAAGCTTGTGCAATCACAGGACCAACCATCTTCAAGGATTATCAATGCCTTCATAGGGATAGTGTACAGGATAGAGTGGTGAAATTTCCGTCTTCAGCCTGCGGATTTATGTTAAGATTCCAAAGGAAATTACAATAATAAAAAATAAAAGTCAATCGCAATTCCGATAAAATGCTCATGACTGCTGCTACTACATCGAACTGAAACGTGTTATATTCTCAATTGACGGGTTTTTCATTCCACACTATATCACGGAAGGTTAGAGGCGATGAACATAGTCATCGTTGGGGCGGGCTCATTCGGGACCGCTCTCGGCAATATCCTCTCAAAGAATAAAAACAACTTTTCCCTTAACTTACTCGCCAGGAGGAGAGAGGTTGTCGACTCCATCAACAATCTGCACGTCAACGAGAAGTACTTCCCAAACTTCAGGCTTGAGGACAGCCTGACGGCGACGTTGGAAAAAAAGGTCCTGCATGATGCCGGGGTCGTATTCCTTGCGATCCCATCAACAAGCGTGATTGATTATGTCACGGAGAATAGAGGTTTTTTCAAGCAGGGCAGCATCATTGTCATACTGTCAAAGGGCTTCGGCAGGGGAAGAAAAACGATCTTCGAGAGCCTTGGTGAAATTCTCGAAAACCCCCTCTGCTCATTCAAGGGACCAACATTTGCTAGCGATCTCATACACAACAACCCCTCCGCTTTTACAGTAGCAGGCACGAATGAAGGGCTATTCCGCCTTTTCAGGGATCTGTTCCACGATTCAAACATCTTCCTTGATTTTTCAACCGACATCACGGGTGTCGAGATTACAAGCGCTTTGAAGAACTTATACGCAATCCTTCTGGGAATCATCGACGCTTACTTCAATTCGGCGAATGTGCGTTTCCTGATCCTTTCCCGGGCATTCAGGGAAATGAGGGACATCATCGTGATGCTCGGCGGCAGGGAAGAAACTCTCTTCAAGTACTGCGGCTTCGGCGATTTCAGCCTTACCGCTCTGAATGATCTCAGCAGGAACAGGACCCTCGGACTACTCATTGGAAAAGGCTTCCTCGACAGCAATACCTCAAACAGCGTGATTCTTGAGGGGATACGCACCCTGAACATCATACACGATGAGGTTTGTCAGAGCGCAGGTGAATGCAAAAGGCTTTTCATGATAGATGAACTGCACCGGTTGTTTGACTCAAACTGCAACGTCTCTGAGTTTATCAACAATCTATTCCGGAGAATACGAAACTTCTCCTGAGCTACGACCACGAAATGTCCTGTTCCCGGCGCCACCTCTTACGATCGCGTTCCGGGGTCCCGTGAAGTACATCGCGCTTATCGCACCTGCAAGGAGCCAGAAGGGCAGGGCGATCTTCAGAATCCATATGGTGGAATTGCTCAAATTGCCCACAAGCATGCCGACAAAGCTTGCTCCCACCCCGAGTGCGATGTATCTGTGCTTGAAGTATCTGATGGATTTAAGCCAGCGGTATACAATCAGACCCATGATGGAAAGGCCAAACAGCATGCCAAAGAGCCCGTTTTCAGCCCAGAACTGCAGGACAAAATTATGTGCGTAGGCGTACCAGCGCCCATTCCCGTACTGCTTTGAGAAAGCTGAAAAATTATTCGTCCCCACTCCCGTAAGCCAGTGGTTCCTGATCATTTCCCACGCTGTCTCAAAGGTCGACAGCTGCCCGGAGGTGCTCAAAACTTCGCGGCTTGGCTCCGAATATAGAAAATCGTACAGATGGCTCAGTCCCCTGAGAGGTTCGAAGGTTGCGGAGAAGAACAGGAGAGGGACGACGAGGGCTACCAGTACGACGAGCCGTTTCCAGTCAAAGCTGAGCAGAACCACCATGAGTATGAAAAAGGCCACGACACTTCCCCTGTCAAAGGTCAGGATGATGCCGAAGAAGCAGAAGAGAAGGTACAGCAATCCAAGCCAGAGGTACTTCCTCTCCCGCTTCTGCCTCAGCCAGCCGTACCCAATCCCACCGAGCATGATCAGGGTATCCGGCGTCGTGGCTTTTCCAAGGAAAATGAAGGTGTAGCGCTTGAAAACAAGCCCTTCTTTTATAAGTGTATGAATGAAAAGAGAGGTTAGATATATGAGTATGGCGAAGGAGATGAAAAAGCTTGCAGGTACAATCCACCTGATGAAGAAATCATTCTCATCGTTGAGAGAAAACCGAGCATAGGAAACGGGAATGAAT
>CAZPCG010000470.1:0-2269 GCA_964584875.1 uncultured Spirochaetota bacterium | reverse complement strand
ACCGGCTGGTAGTCGAATTTGAAATCCCCTGAATGCAGTATGATACCGATGGGTGTATGGAAAGCAATACCAACGCCATCAGCAACGCTGTGGCAAACACGGAAAAACTCGGCCGTGATATCGCCGAAAGACAGGAGCTGTCTGGGGATGATCTCATGGAGTATGGGCGGATGAGGCAGAGAATGCTCCTCGAGGAGGATGCGGGCAAAACCCAGGGTGAGCTTCGTTCCATACACGGGTGCGTTTATCTCACGGAGGAGGTAGGGCAGTGCACCTATATGGTCCTCATGCCCATGGGTCAGGATTATGGCGGTAACCCGGCTGCGGTTATCCAGCACATAGGAAAGGTCGGGGATGACGAAATCCACGCCGGGCATATGCTCATCGGGGAACATCATCCCTGCATCGATGATGAGCATTGTTCCCTGCTGCTCGATGAGCATCATGTTCTTCCCGATCTCTCCGCACCCCCCTAAAGGGATGATGCGTATGTTGACTTCCCCCTGATTCATGCCTGCACTCCTGTATGGCCGAAACCGCCGCCGCTCCTCTTTGTACCCTCAAGCTCCTCGACCCTCATTACCTCAAAAGACTCCACCTTTTCAACGCGTGAAACAACAAGCTGGGCTATCCTCATGCTCCCCGTCACTGTGAAAGGCTTTTTCCCATGGTTAATCAGAATCACCTTGATCTCTCCCCGGTAATCCGAATCGACTGTTCCGGGGGCATTCAGGACTGTAATTCCCGAATTGAGTGCAAGCCCGCTCCTCGGCCTGATCTGGGCTTCATACCCCTCCGGTAGCCCAATGATGATGCCCGCAGGGATGCATCTGTATTCACCCGGATTGATTACAACTGGCTCCTCAATTGAAGCTGAGAGGTCAATGCCGCTTGAACCTGCCGTCATGGAGCGGGGGAGAGGGATCTTTCTGTTTAGCCGATATATCTTGAGTAACATAAAGCTTCAATTCCATCAGAAATGATAACTTTTTGCTTCGAGGTACCTTCTCTGCTCAGGAGGCCCGACGCTCGCGAAGCTGAAACTTCCATCCCTGAAAAAGGAGCTGGCAAGGTTAGAGATATCCTCAAGTGTGACACCCCTGATCCTCTCAAGCGTCTCACTGAAAGGTATGGGTGCCCCGTACACAAGCTCCTGAACAGCCATCTTCAACATTTTCCATTCGACACTCTCCTTGGAGAGGATGTAATTGCCGTAGAACCTGTCTTTTGCTCTCTCAAGCTCCTCCTTCCTGAGGTCTCCCCCTGCAATGAGCCTGAACTCCCTGCTCATAGCTTCAAGAACAAAGGGAAGATTCTCCGCACTGCAAGAAAAGCTGATGGTAAACTCACCGGTATCGGTGAAGCTGGAGTAGCCCGAAGATATGGAGTAGCAGAGCCCCATCCTCTCGCGTATCTTCTGAAATAAACGCGAGCTGAAGCTTGAACCGACAATCATGTTCAGCAGGATCATCGCAAACCGCCGCTCATCATGGTACCCGAACGCCTCTAACCCGCACATGAAGTGCACCTGCTCGATATGGCGGTTCTCGATGGAGCTTTTCAAACAGGGGCTGGGCTTTACCCGATTCACCATCCCCGATGAGGTTGAGCTTTTATGTCCATGGGAAAGGAGCAGCTCTTCAACTACTGCCCTGAACTCCTTCACCTGAAGATTACCCGCAGCGGAGATGATCAGCCTGTCCAGGGTGTAATGGTTCTGATAGAACTGTACAAGGGTTTCGCAGGAGAGCTCCTCGATGTCATGCCTTTCACCTATAACTGGAAGCGCAAAGGGGTGGTCACCCCAGAGGGTTCGTGAGAATAGTTCGTTCAGGAAGTCCTCAGGGTCATCCATAGAAAGGATTATCTCATCGAGAATAATCCCCTTCTCAGTTTCAAAATCACGGGTGTTAAAAAGGGGATTGAAGAACATGTCAAGGAGCACATCGAGCGCCTTACGATAGTGTACCGCTGCAACATTCACGTAGTAGTAGGTGTTTTCCTTGCTCGTTGCACCGTTGATCTCCCCGCCAAGGCTGTCTATCTCCAGGGCAATATCGAGGGAGCTCCTGTTCTTCGTTCCCTTGAACAGCATGTGCTCGGTAAAATGGGAGCACCCATGTTCATGAAGCTCCTCATCCCGCGAGCCAAGGCCAATCCAGACGCCTATGGAAACAGCATCGCTGCTCGGAACAGGTTCAAGTAAAAGGGTTGTGCCACTCTCAAGAACGATTTTTTCTGACATGCTCTTTTTATTATAGTACAAATC
>CAZPCG010000469.1:0-2272 GCA_964584875.1 uncultured Spirochaetota bacterium | reverse complement strand
TCCGTTGTTTTTCAGTGCTTCCCGAATGTGCCGATAATGAAGAGGAGGACAACACTGCGATAGCATCGAACTAAAGTTAGTGCCGGCATTCGCGGGAGCTACCATGTTAAGGCGATGCAGGCCTGGGGAGAAACTTGCATGAGGAGAGTTTTGATTTACGGTGCCGGTGAGGCAGGTGAGATGGTGCTTCATGAGATAGAGAAGCACCGGGAAGAGAAGATCGAGGTTGTGGGCTTTATTGATGACGACAGTGCAAAAGCGGGGCTGTTGGTGGGAGGGGTCAGTGTGCTGGGAGGAAAAGAGGCTCTCAGACATACGATCAGGAAGCTTGACATCAACGAGGTGATCATAGCCATGCCCTCGACGCAGAAGCAGGTCGTCAGGGAAATTGTGAGGATCTGCATCTCCGAGCGGGTGAAGCTTCTCATCGTTCCGTCGACCTGGGAAATTCTTGAGGGGAGCGTCAGGTTTAACCAGATCAGAGGGATTGACCCGGCCGATCTAATGGACAGGGAGAAGATAAGGTTGGATGCCGGGAAGATTAGGGGCTATCTGGAAGGAAAAACCGTCCTCGTAACGGGAGCCGCAGGATCAATCGGAAGCAGGCTCGTGCATAAAATCCTTCATTTCAACCCGAAAAAGCTCATTGCCCTGGACATCAGCGAGAACGGCCTTTTCTACCTGCTGCAGGAGCTTGGAGAAAATGGCCATCCCATCGTGCCCTGCGTGCTGGATATCAAGGATAACCGGATGTTGAGGGACCTGTTCTGCCGCTATCGCCCCGGAGTCGCCTTTCACGCAGCGGCCTATAAGCACGTTCCCCTCATGGAAAACAATGTGAGGATGGTCTTTCTAAACAACGTTGAGGGCACCCTGAACCTCCTCCGGTTGTCGATGTACTACGGTGTGCAGAGGTTTATAGGAATATCAACCGATAAAGCGGTTTATCCGGTATCGGTTATGGGTAAGACGAAGAGGCTTTGCGAGCTGCTGGTGCAGGCCTATGCATCCATGGGTTTGAAGGCGAGCAGCGTGCGGTTCGGGAACGTGCTGGGGAGCAACGGCAGTGTAATCACCGTTTTTCAGGAGCAGATCAAAAGGGGCGGACCTCTAACACTGACCTCTCCTGAAATGGAGCGGTACTTCATGACGGTGGATGAAGCGACCTCTCTCGTGCTCCAGGCGGGCAGTATAGATGCGGGTGGCGGAACCTACGTGCTTGATATGGGCGATCCCATCAAGATCAAAGATCTTGCTGAAAGCTACATCATCCTCTGCGGCCACACTCCAGTTGATGAGATCCAGATACTGTACACCGGGGTGAGGGCCGGAGAAAAGCTGAAGGAGGAGCTTTTTTACCGGGACAGGGAGAGATGCATGAGCGGTTGCAAGGGTATTTTTATCGAGAGGGAAAGGATTGAGCCGGAGCATGTACTCACAGAGGTAAGTGAAATCATCGATGGGGTATATGACATGGGTCCTGGCGAGATCGTCGGTTGTATGGATGGAATCATCAATGTCTGTTCCGGCATAAAGAGTGAGCCTGCGGCGCTCGCCGTCCATGTGTAAAGAATAAAAATGTCACTCGCGTCTAAAAAATATTGACAAATGAAAAACATCTATTAGTCTATATGGTAAAGACAATTGCGGAGCATCTAATGGATTATTCAGACGATTTCAGCGACAGAGAGCTCTATGATGATTTGGATGATCCGGAGGAGCTTGAGACAGAGAGTTACATTAACAAAACCTACGTGTGTGAGGACTGCGACTTTCGCTGGCAGGAGAAGATATTTCCTGAGAGAAACGACTATCCCGACTATGAGGACGAGCTCGGTACCGCCCATATCTGCCCGATGTGCGGTTCCCTGAATGTGTCATTCTACTAGCGGCAGGGAACACCCTTCCTCTACTGTTTCTTCACAAGCATCCTTCATGTTGGTCAAATATAAGTTTCTATCAACGCAGCGTTTAAGGACTGAGAATTAAAAAAGTATTATTATTTAAAAAAGGTTCTTTCATGCGGGGAAAGCGATGGAAGGGGGCAAGAGCTTCTTTATCGAGACCTATGGATGCGAGATGAACAAGTCCGATTCGGTGGACATTGCCCTCTCCTTTGAAGAGCATGGATACTTCAGAGCGTCGTCTGCCCAGAAGGCTGATGTCATCATCCTCAACACCTGCTCGGTTCGGGAGCACGCAGAGGATAGGATCATAGGCAGGCTTGGATACTGCAGGGCTCTCAGCTCAAGGAGACGAGGTGACGCAGTAA
>CAZPCG010000468.1:0-2272 GCA_964584875.1 uncultured Spirochaetota bacterium | reverse complement strand
GATAGAGACATCGAGCACACGCTCAACCTCGGTTGGGAGCTTATGGCTGCTCTTCCAACCGCGGAGCTGAAGAGAATCAGACCCGCCTTTCTCCAGAAGTACATGCCTCGCTTCAGGAAGGTTACAGAAAAGGCTGGGGAGAAAGAAAAGGCTGAAGTGGTGTAGCGGTCTTAGCAAACCAGGAAGCGGTGTTTGAAGATTGAGGTGTAAAGGAATTGAACCTGAAGCATTGGAGTAGAGGTCCGAGACGATGATCCTTGCGATTAATCCAACACGGATGGAGCTTTTGAGACTCAAGAAGCGGCTTGTCCTTGCGCAGAAGGGTCACAAGCTTTTGAAGGACAAGCAGGATGAGCTTGTAAGGCAGTTCCTTTCGATCATCGAGGACACGAAACGACTGCGCATACAGGTTGATGATGAGATTCAATCGGTCTACCAGAGTTACTCCATTGCCGAGGGTGTGGTTGGCGGGGCAAATATCGAAGGCCTTTTTTCACTGCCGGGTGCAAGCACGGTTTTAAAGTCCGGGATGAGGCCCGTGATGAACCTGAAGGTGCCAGTTTTTGAGGTTGATGTGACCGGAGACCCCTTCAGTTATGGAGACGCCCGGAGTTCTGTACTGGTTGACAGGAGCGTGCGCCTCTTCGGTAAGCTTTTGACCTCCCTCCTGAAACTTGCAGAACTGGAGAAATCATCCATACTCCTCGCAGAGGAGATAGAAAAGACGAGAAGAAGGGTGAATGCCCTTGAGTATATCCTCATTCCCAATATCTCCGATACCATCAAGTACATCACGATGAAGCTCTCCGAAATGGAGCGTTCGAATCTCACCAGGGTGATGAGGGTAAAAGAGGTCATTACGGCGCGGAGAGCCGGGGAGATGGGGGGGAGATAAAATCGTACCCTGTCATCCATCCAGAATTTCCCTGATTCGTTCTGCAAGCGCCTGGCGTGTAAAGGGCTTCTGCATAAAGGGTATTTCCCCGTCCAGGATGCCGTGGTGGGCGATTGAGTTGTTTGCATAACCGGATACATAGAGCACTTTCATCTCAGGGTAAATATCCATCATCTTCTGTGCGAGGACGGGACCGCTGATGCCCGGCATTACAATGTCGGTAATCAGAAGGTCTATCATCCTGTTGTCTCCTCTGCAGAGCTTCAATGCCTCTTTACCATCCCGCGCCTCAACCACGGTATAACCAAGCATCTTGAGACTTGTGGCTATGATCCTGCGCACAGCCTCTTCATCCTCAGCAAGGAGGATGGTCTCAGAACCACCCGCAGGGTTTTGCCATGCCCGGGCGTGCTCTGCTGCCTTTTCCTCCACGTCCACCCTTGGCAGATATATATCGAAGGTTGCGCCCTGGCCCTTTCTGCTCGAGGCGTAGATGTAACCGCCGCTCTGCTTCACAATGCCGTATACGGTTGAAAGACCAAGCCCTGTCCCTCTGCCGAGCTCTTTCGTTGTGTAAAAAGGCTCGAAAATGTGCTTTATAGTCTCTTTGTCGATACCGCACCCGGTGTCCCTGACGGTGAGCAGGACATAGTTCCCCGGTACTATTGCTCCCTTTTGCCTGCAGAAATTCTCATCGAGACGGACGTTCTTTGTCTCCATGGTGAGCTTTCCCCCTGAGGGCATCGCATCCCGCGCATTAAGCACAAGGTTCATGATGATCTGCTCCATCTGTCCCGGGTCGGCCCTCACCATTCCGATATCATTATCGAGGGAAGTGACGAGGTTGATATTCTCGCCTATAAGTCTCAAGAGCATCCTCTCAATGCGATCAACGAGCTCGTTTATGTTCAGGATCTTTGGTTTGAGTATCTGTTTGCGGCTGAAAGCAAGCAGCTGCTGTGTAAGGGCGGCCGCACGGTCTGCTGACTTCTTTACCTGATCTGCATATGAATGGGATTTTTTCGATAGCCGGGGGTCCTTCAGTATCATGTCGGTAAAGCCCAGTATTGCAGTGAGGAGGTTGTTGAAGTCATGGGCTATGCCTCCTGCAAGCCTTCCAATTGCCTCCATCTTTTGCGCCTGCAGGAGCTGTTCCTGGCTTTCAATCAGCGCTATCTCGGTGTTTTTTCGGTCGGTAATGTCGATCAGGAAGTTCAATGTGGCTGGTCTGGTCGCCCAGGTTATAGGCATGGCAGAGATCTGGAGCCATTTTGTGTTCCCTTGCCTGTCCACCACACGGAACTGGTACGTCTCGGAAACCTTTTCACCTTTTATTCGTTTTGAATAGTTACCGTATACCATATCCCTGTCATCGGG
>CAZPCG010000467.1:0-2273 GCA_964584875.1 uncultured Spirochaetota bacterium | reverse complement strand
CAACAGGGGCTATCGCGGTGAATGAATACATGCAGACCTCCGATCCCTCCATATATGCAGCAGGGGACTGCGCTGAGAGCCTGCATGTGGTTACAGGGAAACCCTATTATCTGCCCCTGGGTTCCATTGCGAACAGGCAGGGAAGGGTAGCCGGTGCTAATGCGGTTTGCGGGCAGCGCTACAGGTTTGGGCCTGTGACAGGCACCATCATTATCAAGGTGTTTGACTACCATGTTGCGAAGACCGGGTTAAGTGAGAAGGAAGCCAGGGAATTGGAACTGGGGCCCGTGAGCAGCTATGTACCGGAGTATGACAAGGAGCATTTTATTTCCGGGGCCGAGATCATCAACATCAAGATGACGGCAAGCCAGAAGGACAGGAGGCTGCTTGGCGTTCAGATAGTGGGCAAGGGGGATGTTGCAAAAAGGATTGATATTGCCGCCGCAGTTATTGCAAAAAAGGGGAACTTCGACGATCTCCTGGAGGTCGATCTGGGTTATGCTCCTGCCTACTCGAACGCAATGGGCGCCATTGTGGTTGCGGCAAATGTGCTCCAGAACAAGCTCGATGGATTGTTCGAGGGAATCAGTGCACGGGAGATGAACTCGCTGATGCAGGAAGGTTCGGACAACTATACCTTCATTGATGTGAGGGTGCCGCGGGAATACGAGGAGGAGAGGATAGAGGGGTTTGATTCGATTCCCCTTGAAAACCTGCGAAGCAGGATAGATGAAATTCCCCGGAATAAAGGCATAATTCTTGTTTGTGATTCAGGAACGCGGTCCTACCAGGCTGCCCTTATACTCAATGCCATGGATTTCAGGAATGTGAGGATCCTTGAGGGGGGCATGCGGATGTGGCCGTATAAGGTGTTGAGAGAGTAGGGAACTTTGCCTATTGTACTTTAAGCTTCGTTTTCAGCGTGCTCAGGCGACAAAACCAAAAACCTCAAGCTTTTTCCCATTCATGCCAGGAGACGTTCGTCTGTCTTAAGATCTCCCTTAGTAGGCTGACATGAATATCCCCTGCATGGGGATTTGGAATTCTCAATTTTAATTCTCCTTTCTGCATGAATTGATGCCTGCCCCCGCTGAAGGGTCCGGAAAATCCCATTTTTTTGAATTTACGGATCAGCTCTCTTCTTGATATGGTTTTTGCCACACTTAAACCGTCAGAGTCCTCACGTTGATATCTATACCTTCGACCACTGGTATTTCTTCATGATCTCTGGTTTTGAGAAGTATCCATTCTTCAAGGACTTCGATAAGCTCACGTCGGCAATCTTCGATGGTTTTTGCATTTGCCCATACTCCGGGGTATCCAGAAATCTCTGCAAACCAGGTACCGTCCTCCAGTTTCTTATAGTCGGCTTTTTTCACAGCAGCTTCCACGTATTGCAGCAACATTGACTTCCTCTCGTAGAAAGGATAAGATACTGTATACCTGGTGTCAAGTGTAATGTATTCGCTCAAGAGGGCTGCCCTTATACTCAATGCCATGGATTTCAGGAATTTGAGGATCCTTGAGGGGGCATGCGGATGTGGCCGTATAAGGTGTTGAGAGAGTAGGAATCAAGTACTACTGGACTTTGAGCTTTGTCTTCAGCGTACTGATGAGCAATTCGTGGTTGATAGGCTTCTGGAAGATTCCCGCAAGACCGAGTTCCTTTGCGTCGATATTGTAGCGGACCGCATCACCGGCTGCGCTGAGTAGATAGATGGGGCCTTTGTATCCAGAGGTTTTTAGCTGGGTCGACAGCTTGCTTCCTGCGTCGACAGTTTCCATCATTAAATCGACTATGATGGCGTCGGGTTTTACATTCTCGGTTACCTTCAGGCCTTCTTCGGCGTCTCCCGCTTCACCAATAGAAAATCCCGCCGCTTCCAGGACGATCCGCATCGAAGCCCTTATATCCGCGTCATCGTCAATAATGAGGATTGTCTTCTGTGTGCTCGTTGCCATGATTCTTTCCCCGTATACATGTAAAGTTAATTTTATAAATTCGAGAGCCTTTCGGTAATTGTTCCAGGCCTCTTCAGTAAAACCTTCGATGTAATCAAAACTATATCCTCGTATGCCTATCAGCCAGGCTATAGGTTTACTTCCAAAAAGCTCTTTGCAGAGGGCAACGATCGATTCGGGACTGATCAGGTGGCTTGTGAAGCTGATTTCGGGTGCGGGCGTCACCCTCTGTATCCTGAAGCCCTCGATATCCTCCACCGTGGTATCTACAAAGATCACCAGGTCATAGGCTTTGATAAGCTCTGCATCCT
>CAZPCG010000466.1:0-2279 GCA_964584875.1 uncultured Spirochaetota bacterium | reverse complement strand
ACTCATCCTGGCGCTTGAGTCTCTGATTCCGTGTGAGGCCGCCTGTGAGGATGACGTAAGAGCTTTTCAGATAAGGCTCGGCATCCAGGCGCCTGCGGATTGCTTCGAGGGTATCGCGATATTCGGTAAAGATGATCACCTTCTCAGATGGCAGGCCAGAATGTGAGTAGCTCTGGTATGGGCTTGAATAGATGCTTTTCAATTCTCCGATCAAAGCCTCGATCTTCGGGTCTCGATCGCCGAGCCTCTTCTGCAGACGCTGTACTTCCTTAAGGGCGCGAAGCTCAGACTTTCTCCTTTTTTCATCGCCGGGGATCGCTGAGCGAAGGATTTTACGTGCTGTCCTTTCGCCTGCTGCCTCGGAAATGGGAAGGTCTGCCAGAAGGTCGCGTATCTCTGCCCTGGCAGGTGGCTCTTCCCTGGCTTCTTCTTTTTGCAATGCCTCAAGGCGATGCTCTAAAGTTTTTGCCAGAGCAGCCCGAGAGGATAAAGCCCGTTTCTTCACAATCTGCATGGCAAAACCGATGAGCTCCGCTTCTTCTGTTCCCGCCGCCTGCCTTGCCATCCTGGAGCAATAAGAGCCGACTTTGCATAATAGCTCTCGATTCTCTTCATCAATGCCGGTCACGGCAATTCCTGAGACGGTTCTCTGCGGGAAGATGCTCTCTTCACGCCCATCGGGAAGGCGCCTTTTTATCTGGGATTTCATGCGGCGGATACAGGCACTTTCAATACGGCGCTCCCGGTCCTCGGATTTGCCGTGGAACGTAGCGAGGGTTGGCTCGACGAGCTCAAGAAGCGATCGAAATGCATGGGCATAGCCATTGTGAGGTGTAGCGGTAAGGAGCAGCAACCCGCGTGAAGCTTCGCGAAGCGCGGCGCCAAGACGGGTGCGCTGGGTTCTATAAGGGTTTTCCGGCGTCCCTGATTCTGAAAGGGCATGGGCTTCATCCGCGATCACAAGGTCCCAGCGCTTGCGCAGAGCCCGGCTGCGTATGGTTTCCTTTTTGATAAAATCCATTGATGTGATGACCCGCGGCAGGGCATCCCAGGGGCTGATTCCCGCAGGCAGTTCAGTCTGGACCTGGGATAGATCCGAAACATTGCCGATAATCTTGAAGGAAAGGCTAAACTTGTCGTGGAGCTCCTGCTGCCACTGGTCCATCAGGCCTGGAGGTACTACCACGAGTACGCGCTCTACCCTTTTTCTTGCCATCAATTCAAGCATCGCAAGTCCTGCCTCGATCGTCTTTCCAAGCCCCACGTCGTCGGCAATCAAAAGCTTTGGACGGGGCTTTGAGAGCAGACGGAGCGCAGGAGCAAGCTGGTAAGCTTCAAGCGCAACCCGGCCGAAGCGTGCGCCTGCAATAAGGCCGGTCTCGTGTACGAGGGTGGTATTCAGTATCTTATGGGCCCTCGACAATGCGGTGAATGAGTCGAGCTGGTGGAGGTCAAACTCAAGCTCCTCACTGGGGAGTGGTGAAGGTCCTTCTGGCGGGACTGTTACAGAAAGGGAAACTGGATGATCGCCGTCAAGAGCTTCAACCTCGAGTAAACTAAAGCTTTCAGCCAATACAGAGACTTTTCGCACTCGCCAGGGGCGGTCGCGCATCAAAATCCGCTCATTGGGATGAAAATGAGCCATTGAATGAAAACTCCTTATAAATAAAGAAACTGACTTCCAGCTCTCTCCATTTGTGCAGGAGTTCCCATGAGCTTTGGTTTAGAGCTTTTCATCAATGCCGGGATTGGAGATATTTTCAATTATTGATGTTATTTACGACTTTAGTGCCTTAAAAAACTCTTAAAAGAATCTGTAATCCGGCTTCATTACGCACAGTTTACCACATGTAATTAAAAAAATAAACTGTTTCACAATGTCATTATTTTATCAATCTGCGCCGCATCATGTAGAGGGCAAGGAAAAAGAAAAGCAGGCTGAAAAGAACCAGATAGAGGAGGCTTGAGAGAAGCCCCGGATTGGGGATGTCGATGCTGAAAAAACGTGCAAGCCTTACCAGGTGGGTGAGGGGGAAGATGCTTGCTGCTCGCTGGGCCCAGAGGGGGAGGTTTTCCAGTGGGAAAAAGGTACCGCTGAAGAGAAACATCGGGGTCACGAAGAGGAACATGGGGAGGTTGAAGGTTTCGATGCTGGGCATCAGGGCTGTGAAGAACATGGCGATCGAACCGAGGGCCATCCCCCCCAGAAATGAGAGGGGAAGGAGGAGCAGGCCCATGGGGAACCTGATGATGCCGAAGAGGCTGATGACGGCAAGCAT
>CAZPCG010000465.1:0-2287 GCA_964584875.1 uncultured Spirochaetota bacterium | reverse complement strand
AGATAAAGCCGGGTGATACGGTTGTGGTGAATGGGGCGGGGCCAATCGGGCTTCTTACCGTAGGGCTTGCCAGGATCGCAGGGGCTTCGCAGGTAATTGCCATGGGGCGGCGCAACAGGATGCGGCTTGCCCTTGCGGAGAAGATGGGGGCAGACATCACAATATGCCACGCCGATGTTCCCGATCAGCGGGCGAGAAAAGAGAGGGTCTTCGAGGATTCTCTCAACGGTTATGGTGCTGACGTTGTTTTCAATACAGTCGGATCTGCGACGGCTTTTGCAGAATCTATCGATTACGTGCGGGACTCTGGGACAGTTGTTGAGGTGGGGAATTTCGTCGATTCCGGCACCGTTCCTTTCAACCCCTGCAAGCAACTTCTGGTCAAGGGGATTAAGATCATCGGGAGCTTCGACAATGAAGCGGAGCACTACGTGCGGGCGCTTCCGATCGTTGCCGATGAGAGGCTCCCGCTTCCTGACCTGATCACCCACAGGATACCGCTTGAGAGGCTTGAGGAGTGCCTTACAGCCATAAGAGATGGCATGAAGCTGGATGGAAAGGAGACCGTAAAGGTCGTTGTTGATCCGGGGCTGTCCCGATGATGTTCAGGTGGCAACACCAGCGGCTTTTTGCTATGATTTTAAAAACGCAGGTGGATACGGGGATGGGTCATCCATTCTTCGATAAGGCAGGAATTTTCATGAAAAGGAGGTGGTGAAATTCAAAAATATCATACTATTATGCATGCTTGAAAAAAATTTAAGACACTTATGGAGGTCAAAGTCATGAAAGCAAAATGGATAGTTTTTACATTGTTTGTAGTCCTGTGCCTGCTCTTTTCCTCCAGTGTGCTCAATGCCGGTGGGGGGAAAAAGAAGGAAGTCGTTCCTGAAAAAAAAGAAGCCATTGTTTTGAAGATCGCAGACTGGCAGGCTGGAGTCCAGAACATTCTGGATTCCTACAATGAGTTCATAAAGATCTTCGAGGCAAAACACCCCGGGGTGAAGGTTGAATACACCCAGTATTCTTACACCACTTACAATGAATATTTAAAGCCTGCGCTTGCAAGTGGCGAATCGCCAGATATTTTTGCTATATATCCCGGTCCGGACGTTGTAGAAGTTGCAAAAACAGGGAATATAATTCCGCTCTCTGACACAATGGATGAGGAGTGGAAGGGCTGGCTCGGAAAGGCGTACTACTTCAACGGCGCCCGGTGGAACGATAAGCTGTGGGTGGCTCCCCAGGATGCGCAAACCGAGCTCATATGGATTCACAAAGATTTGCTCGAAGATCTCGGGTGGAAAACGCCGAAGCTGGGAGAGGGATTTACCGTTGATGAATGGATATCTATAGCGAAAGCCGCAAAAGCAAGGGGGTATGATGCGATTCTGGCCGGGCATATGGACAGTTACAGCATTACAGGTGCATTTTACAATATGGTGCACCAGCTTCAGCCTTCTGATGAACCCGATATGGTCCTTCAGGCACTCGACGGAGAGATAACGTGGCAGCAGGACATATTCCGAAAGGTGTTTCAGGCCTACAAAAAGCTTCACGATGCAGGAGTATGGAGGGCAGATGCGATAAACATGGACTACCAGGTCCAGGCGTGGGGCAAATGGTTGAACAGGGAGGGCATTGGAATATGGTGCAACGGCGACTGGTTTGCGGGTTCTGTTCCGCAGGAGGAAAATAATCCCGGCAATGCAAATATTGCAATTGTACCGTACCCCTGGGTAGACAAAACTGCAACTCCTTCATTCAACTGGGGTTTTGGGACAAACCTTGCAATTTACAGTAAGGGAAAGAATCAGGACCTTGCTCTGGAATTTGTGCGGTTTACCAACAGCCCGGAAGCGGCTAAAATCTTCGTTAAAAATTATGTAAATCCAGCTGCGGCAGGCGCAGTTGATATTACTAAAATCGGTAAGACAGACAACCCTATTTTCAACGACTGCATCACGATGTACACCTATGAAGGCGCCAGGGCAAGCTCATATTTCTATCCTCATGCTGAGCCGCAGAGGGCCCTTTTCGATGGTGTCGTAAATGTAATGCTGGGTAGAGCAAAGATAGATCAGGTCCTCGTCGAACTCGATAAGGTCTGTGGCTTTAAAAAATGATAAAGCAGGAATTGATTAATTCTCCCAAAGATCAGTGAAAGGGGGAAAACTAAAGGCTTTCCCCCTTTAATGATAAATGTGGCCGTATGGAATATTTCGGTTGAGTCGGCAGAGGTATAAGGTGTCAGGATGGAATCCCGGAGAATAAAAAGATTCTACAG
>CAZPCG010000464.1:0-2288 GCA_964584875.1 uncultured Spirochaetota bacterium | reverse complement strand
CAATTATCCTCAGTTCTTTGATAGCACAAAGCCAATCCACACCATATCGTTTTCTATATGTCTGAATAACATTTTCACCGTGAAACTTATTCAACCAGTATTTCGCTGATTGCAGCCTATCTGTCCGTTTCATTCTCTTAAACCGTGGCGGCAATGATTTCTTTTTTTTCGCTTTGCCATATCTATTAGCATAATAATGAAGTCAGGCTGTTTATTCCATTAGTTTTTTATGTAGGCTTACAGAAATAAAGTTCACGATTACTCACAGGTGATGTAGCGTTGCCAATATTACAGCAGGTTATTCTGCTCCTTCATTAAATTTCCTGGCACTCATTTAATCTCAACTCAGGAACATCTTTAAAGTTTGAGCCTGAGCGCTCCGATAAAAAGAACAGTATGAGGAGAGGGGTCGAGAATGGAGAATGAGAGAATACATCACTACAGGGAAACCCAGATCAAGACTGCTTCAAGGGGGAAGCTCGTCGTGCTCCTCTACGATGGGCTGATCAGGTTTCTTGATATAGCGCTTGAAAACCTGCCTGAAAAGAGGTACGACATCGTCAACACAAACATTCTCAAGGCTCAGGATATTCTTTCAGAACTTATCCTTTCTCTGAATATGGAAGCTGGAGAAGTCAGCCAGAAGCTGCTCAGCATATACTCCTTTCTCAACATGAAGCTCATCGATGGGAACATGAAGAAGGATACAGAGGCTATAAAATTCGTGAGGCGTATGTGTGGTGAGCTGCGCGATGCCTGGAGGAAGATCGTGAACCAGAGCCCCAATCCCGGGTTTACAGATATGAAGAAGTCGGGGAGAATAGATGTTGCTGGATAAGAGGAACAGCGTACTCGAAAACCTTGATTCCATCAGGAGCTCGTACCTCAAGCTCGTTTTGCTGAAACAGCATGAGCTTGAAGCCTTCGTAGAGGGTGAGTACGAGTGTCTGTATGAGCTTGCTGAGCATGAACGGCTGCTAGTTGATGATATTACAGGTCTAATGAAGTACATTGTTCCCGATCTGCTGTACCTGCGCCAGGATGCCACAGTTCAGGCGAGGATGTTTGAAATCGATCAACTACAGGAGTCTGTATTAAATGAAGCCCTGAAAATTCGGCATCTTCTCGAGGAGGGGATTGCCGAAAAGAGAAAGATGATTGAGAACATAAGGCTGTTTCCAAGAAATACCTCCTCACTGCCTCACATAATCAGCATCCGTGCCTGATTCAACCTTCCCTTCTAAGAAAATTAAAACATTCCTTTTGTAATTTCCCCATTCTTTTGGTACTATGGAGTATAGGTAGGATAAAAAATATGGAGACGACACTTTACATTATCGACGGGCACGCCCTCCTGTACCGGGCGTACTATGCGTTTATCTCAAGACCCCTTGTGACGACAAAGGGGGAGAACACGTCAGCCCTGTTCGGCTTCTTGAGGATGCTTGTGAAGCTCATCCAGGACCACCATCCGCAGTATCTCCTCTGCGCCTTCGACGCAAAGGGGAAGACCTTCCGGCACGAGCAGTTTGCCGAGTACAAGGCGAAACGGATGAAGGCGCCGGAGGACCTCAAACAGCAGGCGGAATCCATCAAGGGCATCCTGGACGGGCTGGGAGTTCCCAGGATCGAACTTGAGGGATTCGAGGCAGATGACATCATCGGCACGATCACCGGGAAGGCGAGGGAGCAGGGTATCAGTACGGTGATCGTTTCGGGGGACAAGGACATCCTTCAACTTATCGATAGTAACGTCAAAGTATTTGCCAGCAAAAAGGGCTTAACCGAGATAGAGGAGCTTGACGGTGCAAAGGTGGAAGTGGCGTGGGGCGTTCCCCCCGGGAGGATCGTCGATCTTCTAGCCCTCATGGGAGATCAGTCCGACAACGTCCCAGGTGTGAAGGGGATAGGAAAGGTTATTGCGGTAGAGCTTATCAGGCAGTTCGGCACCCTGGAGAATCTCTTCAGCCATCTCGACAAGGTCGAAAAGGAGAGGGTGAAAAACCTCCTCAGGGATGGAGAGGAGAGTGCAATGCTGAGCAAGCGCCTGGTCGTCATCAGAAAGGACGCCCCACTTGATTTCTCCCTCGAGCGGTACCGAATCGACCAGTTCCCGAAAAAGGAGGGGATACCGCTGCTGCTGGAGAAGGAGCTCAACCTGGTCGTCTCGGAGCTCGAGAAGCTGTCACCTGACAGGGCTGCCTTTGCACAGCTCAGGGAGGAGGGAAAAGCCCCTGAGACGAAGAGAGGGACCTACCATCTCGTGAAAACCATCGAGGAGTACAGAG
>CAZPCG010000463.1:0-2289 GCA_964584875.1 uncultured Spirochaetota bacterium | reverse complement strand
TTGTGTATGCCATTGAAATATCGTAAGCTTTGTCGTAATTTCCATCCACGGGAACGACCTCGGCTCCATACTGGAGGGCCTGGACCCTTTTGGCACGGGGAGCTGAGGCGGGAATGAATATCTTAACGTTGAGTGAGGCGGCAGCGCCAATTCCCGCCATCGAAGATGCTGCGTTGCCTGTTGAGGCCACAACCACATCCTTTATCTTCTCCCTGACAGCATAGGCGGCAACGAGAAAAGAAGCCCTGTCTTTCAGCGAGCCGGTAGGATTGAGGCTATCATCCTTTATGTAAAGCTCCGGGAAACCGGTCATCTCACGAAGGTTCAAGGGTGTCCAGAGGGGGGTGTTTCCCACCGGAATGGGAGGAAAATACTCTCTTTCCACAGGAAGAAAATCCATTATATCAAAATCGGAGTCAAAATCGAGGTCAAAATCGAAGTCAAAACCGGTGTCAAAATCCTTTCTAAGTTTCCCTTCGAAATTAACCTCAAGAACTCCCCTCAGCGGCTCATCAACTTCCTGCTTTAAAGAGCATTCGGGGCAAACCATTATATCCGGGCTTATATCGAAGCTCCGGTCGCATTCGCTGCAGGTGTAATAAAACTTCATTGTAAGTTCCTATTTAACTTCATTCATTCGCTGCCACAATCTACATGCAGCCTGATTTGCCTTTTCATAAACCGGTTTTGAGTCAAATGGGAAGATTCTATCCTCGTATACAATGATACCATCTATTATCACTGTTTTTACGTCCCTTGAGGATAATCCTCCAAAGACAATGTGCCCGGCTATATTTTCACCGGTCAGCGGGGTTGGGTTTTGATAATCGTAGATTACAAGATCAGCCCTATGACCTTTTTCGATCCTTCCAAAACCAGAACCGAAATTACGCTCAAGCAAGCTGTTGCCTTTGTGCAGAAAACCAAGAAACTCGGATGGCCAGAACTTTCCCCCCGCATCCCTGTGCTTAAAGAACGCGAGCCTCATCTCTTCAAACATGTCACTTCCAATGCCATCTGTACCCAGGGCAACGTTTCGAAAAGCCGGGAGTTTTTCGGCATATCCGACCCCGTTGTTCATGTTAGAACGGGCATTGTGAACGAGAAACCCATCATGTCTGTTCAATCGTTCTATATCGGAATCTGTGAGATGCACCCCGTGTGCGCAGATGGTTTTACTGTTTAAAAGATTAAAACCTTCCAGACGTTCTACAAGGTCTTTTCCATGGATGTGGTGGGAAAAGGATGAATCGTAACGGTCTTCTGCAACATGGATATGAAGCCCTCTACCGGTTGATTTAACAGCCTCCGCAAGCATCGAGAGGGCTTCATCCCCGAGAGTGAATGGAGCATGGGCACCGATGGCCGCCTCAATAAGGTTACCCCTCTCTCCTGGTTTTTTCTCTTCATCGATTCTACGGGCAAATGCAACATTTTCCTCTACGCCATCCTGCATTCCTGTACTGCCGTTCCGGTCGGTTACTTCATAGGAAAGTATCCCTCTCAGGCCTGCCTTCTCAAATGCTTCCTTCAGCACTTTGAGGGAACCTTTGATAAACGACGGGGAGGCATGATGATCTATCACCGCCGTGGTGCCTGCCTTGATGGCTTCTATCGCGCCTATCAGACCACTATAATAGAGCACCTCTTCATCAATCGCTCTGTCCAGCCGCCACCAGAGATTCTGTAGGATGGACACAAAATCCGCGGACTGCTTGATATCTGCGATGATTCCTCTGGCCAGAACCGAATAGAAGTGGTTATGACTGCAGACCAGGCCCGGGCTGATGAAGTTACCATCAAGGTCAATCGATCGCGTGCCAGGGGAATCCTTGGCAATATTTTTTCCAACATCGACGATGCCACCTTTATCCACAAGAATATCCATGCCCTTTTTAACCCCGGGCGGCTGAAAATGAAGTATGCATGCATTTTTTAAAAGAAGCATGTCCCCTCCTGATCCGCCTATTCCTTTCAATGCTCTGGATTGTGAATTAAATAACTGTAATCCTTCAAGACAGCACGTATGATTGCACCTGCCTCCCGGATACCATTGATCTTTTGATCTTTTGAATGTTGGGAATCTGCGTGCAAAAGCTCCCCCTCCTTGCCGGGTTTCAATATCAAACGAATGCCATTCAGTCTCAGGTCAATTTGTCTTGTGCCTGGAGAGCCCGACACGATAAAGCCATAGTTTGTGCTGTCGTCGAAATCCTCTTTGAGAGTGAAAAGGGTAAGCTTGTCCTTATAGGGCAGGCCGTCGTAAGGGCAGAAGGTGCCGCAATTGCC
>CAZPCG010000462.1:0-2291 GCA_964584875.1 uncultured Spirochaetota bacterium | reverse complement strand
GGTAATACCTGCGGTACTCCTTCTCGAGGTAAATTCCTCTGATTCCGAGGTTCTCAAGCTCTTCAGTATGTTTTACGTCGGCCTGTCTCAATATCCACACGAAGGGCCGCCTGCTGTTGAGCAGTTTAAGCACCTGCGGGTATGGCAGTTCGAGAATCCTGGCAAGGGTCTGTGCAGCATTCTTTTTATTCTCAACCTCACCTGGCCGTGCGTAGACCGAGTAGGTTTCAAGGCTCAGGGCAAGCCATTCACCCCTTCTGTCGAGAATGTGGCCTCTTTCCAGGCCGGCTTCGATCCTGGGTGTATCCTGAAATATGTCATTATGGAAGAACATGAGCCGTGCGATCCTGATTACAAGCACGCTGAAA
Organism: uncultured Spirochaetota bacterium; assembly: GCA_964584875.1. GTDB lineage: Bacteria > Spirochaetota > B62-G9 > B62-G9 > DRHN01 > CAZPCG01. The sequence continues at coordinate 1,923 of CAZPCG010000462.1, read as the reverse complement.
ATAATTGCAAGGACGATGAGGATGATTTTGAATCTGGTTTGAGTCCTGCGGTTCATTAAAAGAGGCGATCTCCCTCCCAAAACGCTGCCGTCCCTGATCTCTACTGAATGTAACATCGGCATAACCCTCAGTCCACACTTAAGGTATCGGCTTGACATCCAATTTTTGAATGAATACATTATGGCGAAGCATTTGATGTTCTCTGGCTGAGAGGCAGGGGATATGACCTTTCAGGATATCATCTTTCACCTCGGCACCTACTGGGGCAAGCAGGGTGCCCTCGTTGTTCAACCCTACGATCTTGAGACAGGCGCCGGAACCTTCAACCCTGCGACAATGCTCAGGGCCCTTGGCCCCGAGACCTGGAGGGTCGCCTATGTTGAGCCTTCCCGGAGGCCAACGGATGGGAGGTACGGGGAAAACCCGAACAGGCTTGCGCTCCATTACCAGTACCAGGTTCTGCTAAAGCCACCCCCGGCTATTGTGCAGGACCTCTATCTGGAGAGCATCAGTTCCATGGGCATAGATTTTCTGAAACATGATGTAAGGTTCGTCCATGACGACTGGGAATCGCCAACGCTCGGAGCAACGGGTCTCGGCTGGGAGGTGTGGCTCGATGGCATGGAGATCACCCAGTTCACCTACTTCCAGCAGGTCGGCGGGATCGAGCTGGACCCTGTCTCTGTTGAGCTCACCTACGGGCTTGAGAGGCTTGCGATGTTCATTCAGAGGAAGGACAATGTCTTTGATATCAGGTGGAACGACGAACTCACCTATGGGGATGTACGCCAGAGGGAGGAGTACGAGTTCTCAAGGTACAATTTTGAGGTGGCCTCCGTGGACAGGCACATGCAGTTGTTCAATGATTTTGAAAGTGAGGCAAACCTCTGCCTCGAAAATGAGCTGGTTCTTCCCGCATACGACATGGTGATAAAGTGCTCCCATGTCTTCAACATCCTCGAAGCCAGGGGCGCACTCAGCGTTACGGAGAGAACATCCTATATTGCTCGGGTCAGAGGGCTGGCAAAGAGGGTCGCGGAGGCTTACATAGAGTCGAGGCGAGCGCTTGGGTTTCCCCTCAGGTATGCATTTTCCGGATAACCCCTACATAGAAGGATTGATGGGCATGGATGAGACGAAGGACCTGCTGGTTGAAATAGGGGTTGAAGAGCTACCGCATTCGTTCTGCGTCAGGGCGCTGGATGACTTCAGGCGTCTCTTCATCGAGGGTTTGAGGGAAGAAAGGATAAGGCATGGAAGGGTTGAGGAGTTTTTAACCCCCCGGCGGATTACCCTTCTGGTCAGAGACACATGGACAAAACAGGAGGACTTCACAGAGGAAAAGAGAGGACCCTCTGTGGACAGGGCATACCTCCCCGATGGGAAGCACACGAAAGCCCTGGAGGGCTTTCTCAGGAGTAACAGGGTCGATGCTGCGGCTGTGGTCGTGAAGGATTCATACGTATACGTCGTGAGGGAGGTAAGGGGAAAAAAGACAGAGCGGATAATTTCCTCCCTCCTCAAGAGGTGCCTTGAGTCGATGAGGTTCGAAAAGACGATGAGGTGGGAGCCCTCCGGGTTCACCTTTGCACGGCCGATACGCTGGATACTCTTCCTCTTTGGTGGAGAGGTAATTCCCCATGAGGTGGCTGGTATTGACGCCGGACGTTCCACCCGCGGACACCGCTCCCTCGCCAACAGAATTATCGAGCTGAAGGACCCAGGTGAGTACGAGGAACTGCTTCGCAAAGCATCGGTTATCGCAAACAGGCACAGGAGAAAGGAAGAGCTGCGGAGGCAGGTTGACGAGCTTGCTGCTTCACTCAGGCTTGAGGTGCCCGCTGTTGCCGGGGTTCTTTACGATATAAATACCGATCTCACAGAATTCCCATGCGCTGTTGTATGCAGGTTCGACGAGCATTT
>CAZPCG010000461.1:0-2297 GCA_964584875.1 uncultured Spirochaetota bacterium | reverse complement strand
CATCGAGGAATACATAGGGAGAGGAGGCTATAAAGCCCTGGCAAATGTCCTGACGGCCATGACCCCGGAAGAGGTCATCAGGGAGATAAAGGATTCCGGGTTGCGCGGAAGGGGAGGAGGTGGATTCCCGACAGGCCTCAAGTGGGAGTTCTGCCGGAGAGCGCCCGGCGATGAAAAGTACATTATCTGCAACGGAGACGAGGGGGACCCTGGTGCCTTTATGGACAGGTCGATAGTTGAGTCCGATCCTCATTCAGTGCTGGAGGGTATGATTATCGGTGCGTATGCTATCGGGTCCTCTCAGGGTTTTGTATATATCAGGGATGAGTATCCGCTTGCCCTTAAACGCTTGACGCTTGCAATTACCCAGGCCCGTGAGTACGGAATTCTGGGCGAAGATATTCTGGGCAAAGGCTTTAATTTTGATATATCCGTGAACAGAGGAGCGGGTGCATTTGTGTGCGGCGAGGAGACATCCCTTATCCATTCCCTCGAAGGTGAAAACCCCGAGCCGAGGACCAAGCCCCCCTTCCCTGCCATATCTGGATATAGAAGGAAGCCCACAAACATAAACAATGTAGAAACATGGGCCAATGTTCCAAGAATTATCACTAGGGGGGCACGGTGGTTTTCAGTGATAGGGACAGAAACGAGCAAAGGTACGAAGGTATTTTCAGTTGTCGGGAAGGTGAAGAATACCGGTCTTGTTGAGGTTCCCATGGGAATTACCATGAGAGAAATAGTTTTCGATATCGGGGGGGGAATTCTCAACGACAAGCGTTTCAAGGCGGTACAGATAGGCGGTCCTTCCGGTGGCTGTATCCCCGAGCAGCTGCTCGATACCCCGATTGATTACGAATCACTTACGGATGCCGGGGCAATAATGGGCTCGGGCGGTCTCATCATCATGGATGAGGATACCTGCATGGTGGAAGTTGCAAGGTATTTTCTGGCCTTTACCCAGGACGAATCCTGCGGTAAATGCCCCCCCTGCAGAGAGGGGACGAAACACATGCTTGCCATACTAACTGACATTACGCAGGGGAAAGGGCAGGAAGGCGACATGGAGCTTTTAATCAAAATGGGAAACTTGATAAAAGCCACATCAATCTGCGGTCTTGGGAAAACTGCTCCAAATCCCGTACTCACAACAATACGGTACTTTCGGGACGAGTATGAAGCGCACATAAGGGAAAAGAGGTGCCCTGCTCGTGTTTGTAAGGCTCTGATTGCTTACCAGATCCTTGAGGATAAATGCAATGGCTGTCATGCCTGTTTTATCAATTGCCCGACCGGTGCGGTAACCGGCGAGGTTAAGAAGCTCCATACGGTCATACAGGATAAGTGCATTAAGTGCGGTATGTGTTTCGATGTTTGCAGATTTGACGCGGTGAGGTATGGGTGATGGTGAAGCTGACAATCGATGATAAAGCGGTCGAAGTTTCAGAACAGACCACAGTACTGGAAGCCGCAAAGCAGATGGGCATAAAAATTCCTACTCTCTGTTACAATTCCTACCTCAAGCCCTATGGTGGATGCAGGATGTGCCTCGTTGAGGTGAAAAGGTTTCAGAGCAGCGCCCCACCCGTACTCGTGTCATCATGCACACACCCCGTTGAGGAAGGCCTCATCGTGGATACTGAGTCCCAGAGGGTGATTGAGGCAAGAAGGTTTATTTTGGAGCTCCTCCTTGCCAGATGTCCCGATTCTAAAGAGATACAGGATCTTGCCCGCATGTACGATATCGATACCTCTGACGAATCCACGCTGGATGATGTTGGGCGGTATTTATTGAAGAGGGAACAAAAAAAAGAGCATACCAGGTGCATACTCTGCGGCCTCTGTGTGCGCGTGTGCACCGAGATCGTTCAGCGTAACGCGCTGAGCCTCTGTTACAGGGGAACCAAAAAGAAGGTGAGAACGCCGTTCAACAGAATATCCGAAACCTGCATCGGGTGCGGCTCCTGTGCTTATCTGTGCCCGACAAACACAATTACCGTGGAAGAAGCCGGGTGAGAGGTGTTTAACCGGTCGATAGGTTCGCTTCGAGAATCCAGAGAAGGTACACTGCCACTGCCCCACAGTCGGCATGGGACTGCGAAGATGAAAGACAAAGAATCGGAAATAGTAACCCGGAGCCTTGTGCACAGGATTACATGGCTCATTAAATTGCGGTGGCTGGCTGCAACAGGGGTTTTAATCACCATCACAGTATCTAAATATGTCCTGGAAATAAACCTGAACTACCTTTCCTTATATGTAGCCAATGGATGGTTATTCCTGTACAATTTTGTTTT
>CAZPCG010000460.1:0-2298 GCA_964584875.1 uncultured Spirochaetota bacterium | reverse complement strand
CGGGAAAGAGGACCCTGAGATACTCCTTTTTCAGTTTCCCTATGCCATGCTCCGCTGAGACCGTTCCCCCAAGCGAAACGGCCTTGAGGGCAAACATCATGTACAACGTCTTTGCCTCCTCAAGCTCGTCGTAGCTTGAGGGTATCATGTTCACGTGGAGGTGGTTGTTGCCGACGTGGCCGAAGATCACATGGCGCAGTGTGCTTTTTTCAAGCTTGCTCCTGTAATAGCCGACCATCGCCTTCAAATGCTCATCGGGCACGGCCATATCGGTACCGACCTTATGTATCTTCCGGTCATGCTGCTTCAGCTTTGAAATGATGCTGTTTATCGATTCTGGAAGGGCATGCCTGAAGAACATGAGCCTTGAGCGATCCCTTTTCGTCAGGGCACCCCATGCAGAGGAGAGATCGCAACGGTGCTCCCCGATAACCTCGCTCCAGAAATTGATACGTTCCCCGAGCCCCTCCCCTTCCGGATAAGTCGATTCGAAATAAACTGCCCCCGAAGCGGCAGGAATTTCAGGTATCTCGGAGATTGGGCCCTGGGCCTTCCTGGTGTGGTCGAGGAGGAGGAGCGACGCCCCGTCAAAGTATTCTATTGCCAGGGGCTTTATTTCGACCTCACGTGCATGAATGACAAAATCGAGCGCATCTCCTTCATCCCCGAAAAAGGCAACGGCTCCGAATGTTGGAGGCGGCCCCTCAACCAGCCGCACCGTAACGGTTGCGATTATGCCCAGTGTCCCCTCGCTGCCGATGAAGAGGTCGATCAGGTCCATGGACCTCGCTGAATAGAAACCTGCCGCATGCTTGACCCCGGGCATTGCATACCCGGGTGCAGGAATGGTGAGGGGAGTGCCCTGATCCCTTTCAACCGTAAAGCAGCCGCTTTTCTCAACCACATCACCCCGTCTTACTCTCAAAAGCTCGCCATCCGGAAGCACCACCTCAAGGGATACAACGTAGTTCCTCGTCGGCCCGTAGAAGAATGTCCTCGCCCCCGAGGCATTGGTGGCCACCGTTCCTCCGAGCGTAGCCGATGTTTCGGTGGGATCGGGTGGATAGAAGTATGATCCGGCGCAGTTCGCAAACTCCATGCCCGCTCCGGTTCGCAAACCCAGTTCCTTCGTCCTGAGCCGCTCGGCAAGCTCATTCAGCCTGATGCCTCCCTGGGCCTTCAATTCGTATCCACCGGCCCTCCGCTCAATGCCCAGTACCTTCGTCATCTTCTCAAGGGATATCAGGAAACCTCCGCAGGGAACTGCTCCTGCGCATATCCCTGTCCGACCGCCGGATATAGTTAGCGATTTCCCCTTCTCCACAGCATCAAGGACCGCATAGACGATGTTTTCAACGGACCTTGGGAAAAAGAGCGCTTCCACCCCCGATCCAACGGTGCTTGACTCATCCCTCAGGTAATCCGGATAGTCCATCTGTATCCTCTCAGCACCGTGCACAATCCTCATCGCGCTTTTGTCCGGTGCGATTCTGAATATTCCTGTTCTATCTCCCCTCACCCTTCTCCAGCTCCTCAAGCAGTCTCTGGACAACTTCGTAGAGGTCCCCGATTATACCGTAATCAGCAACCTCAAATATCGGCGCTTCGGGGTCCTCGTTGATTGCAACAATGGTTTGGGAACCCTTCATGCCGGCCAGATGCTGAACTGCACCCGAAATGCCGCAGGCGATGTAAAGCCGCGGGCTTACCGTATGACCCGTCTGCCCTACCTGATGGGCCGAGCTTATCCACCCGAGGTCCACAGCCCCCCTTGAAGCGCCAACAACGCCGCCGAGCCTCCGGGCGAGCCTTCCAAGCAGCTGAAAGCCCTCGGGCCTTCCAAGCCCCCTCCCCCCCGAAACGACCACATCGGCAAGGGAGATATCGAACTCCTCCTCTTCGACGATTGTGCGAAGAATCCTGGATGTTCTTCCAGCCCTGGGTTTGTACCTCTTTGTTATTACTTCCGGTTGTGTGGGTTTATCAAGCCTCTGCATCTTAAAAACGTGCGGTCTGACCGTCGACATCTGAGGACGCAACAGGGCACATTCTATGGTTGCGAGGATGTTCCCACCGAAGGCAGGCCTTGTCTGGAGCAGGACTTTCCTCTCTCCATCAACTGCAAGCTCCGTGCAGTCGGCGGTCAATCCCGTGTTCAGCTTCACAGCGACGAGCGGCATGAGAGTGCGTCCCCAGGCCGTTGCTCCAGCCAGAATTATGGAAGGCCGCTCTTCCCTGGCCGCCGTGCAGAGAAGCTCCGAGGCCACTTCGGGGCTCCGTTCATGCTCTCTATCGATG
>CAZPCG010000459.1:0-2305 GCA_964584875.1 uncultured Spirochaetota bacterium | reverse complement strand
AAACCTTAAAACTACAAATACTTATACGAAGAGCTCGAAGGTCTAGAGTATGCCTGATTGGCCTTCTACATAGGGGTTCTGGCAGGGGATACTATAAAATCCTGCGCGGATTTAGGTGTACCGCTGATTGCCGTAACTTTACTTAATGAAAAAGGCACATTGATGTTTACGTTCATGAACTCCTGCATATAACTCCTCCTCACCGCAGGAGGGGCAGGAAAACATCTCAATCCATGTGATACCTCCTCAGGTATTATTTGTTTTGATCTTCCGGGGTGTAGCAGCAATAACCGATTTTATCACACTCCCTTTTGACCTCTTTCCACTCTTCCTCGGTAAATACCTGGAGAGCGATTTGATACAGAATGTTGTCTTCCTTGAAAATGTGGCTCTCAAGCTCCCTCGTAAGGAATCTGCCGAGCTCAACAACTTCCTGCTTGAAATCGGCAAAATCGAGGGAGCGGGGATTCTGAGCAATCTGGAAGAGCCTCTGCTTCCTCTTGCGGAACTCCACGTGGTCTTCCTTCATGATGGCCGGAGGCTCGGATATGCCGTGCTTCTCAAGCCTGGGAAATATCACCTCTTCTTCCCTCTGGTAGTGTTTCTCCGCTTCCACGAGGTGGAGGGCGATTTCTTTCAGCTTCTCGAAATCTTTCTCCACACTCTTAAATCGATTCGCACCATTCAGCCTCTCGACAAACTCCCCGAGCTCATTCAAAAAGTGAAGGATTTCTCTGTGCTCTTCCATCAAGGTGTGCACCGGATGAGGCGACTCCACTTCGATTCTCTTGGCGACGAGGCTGTCCCTGAGGACTTCCAGATGGATATCGCATAAACTCCTTCGGATCTCGTCGTGGGAGACTCCTTCCTGGATCAGCTCCTGTTCCAGAATCCCTATGGTTTTCGCATCAACGGCCTGAAAGAGCTCCTTTGCCCTCTCTTTTGCCTCCTCAGACACGCCTTCCCCTTTTATCTGCCTGAGGAGCTTTTTCAGGTGTTCCTTCCTGTCGGGGCTTGAGACTTCGCGCCTGACCCTGAGTACCCACTCATCGGGTCCTTCCTTTTCGTAGGAGATGTTAAACTCGTTTCGTGCATTCAAGGTGTACACGAGGGGGAAATGAGCCATTTATCGATGTCCTTCCTTTCAATCAGCATGCCCCTGACCCTTCCCATCCATAGCTCCTGGAACTCCCCTCGCTCCTCTTCCGTTGCGGCCTCCCAGATCACCTTTTGGAGAAGCTCGGAAAGTCTTTTGGCTTTCTCTGGAAGTATGGGCACCCTGTGGGGGTAGAACTTCACGAGCACGCTGCCCTCGCCGTCCAATCTCCGGAACTCGAAGCACATCCCATGGTGGGACAGGCGTGGCCTGCCATCTTGACCAGGTCTGGAAAACCGTACTCTATCACGCGCTCCCCTCGCTTAAGGGCTCCGAGTGTTTCCGCGAGGGGCTCCATGAACCTTATCGGTGTGACCTCATAAAGGAATTCCATGAAGGTTCCGTTTTTCATGGTTATTTTTTCACCCCTCATGCGCTTACCCTCAGCCAGGAAATCTCATTTGTATGTTTCGAAAGCTCATCCCTGAGGTTCTTTATCGAGGTTGCCTCTAGCACCTCGGCCATTCTCTCCCTTGCCTCGTCAAAAGCCTCTCGCACCGGACAGTACGGACCGAGCGTACACCTCCTCTGCTCTTTAAGACAGGAGTACAGAGGCAGAGACCCCTCAATCGACTCCACCACCTCCTTCAGGCTGATTCGCGAAGGCTCGTGCGCGAGAAAGAACCCTCCCCGTGCCCCCCGCTGTGAGGTAACGATGCCGCTGCGCACGAGCTGCTGGAAGACCTTGCGGAGGTACGCCTCTGGAACTTCGATGGCTTTGGCTACGTCGGCGATCAGGGTTGTTTTACCCGCCGGGCCGTTGGCCAGGTAAATCAGGCCATGGATTGCGTACTCGATGCTGGCTGAGAACTTCATGATTCAGTCACTCCTTTTTACATTATTAATGAGATATATTATATCCTGTTTGTCTTAATTTACCAGATCCGCCCGATGGAGTCAAGAGAAAAGTTAATTTTTTTTTTAAGAGGGGCGGGGACCATCACAAAAACCTTAAAAGAGTTCAGAAGGGAAAGAAATGTTATACAAGAGATACTGCAAGTCCATTTCGGCGCGTTTGAAGAAAGTTTGGCACCAAGGGTAATTAATAAATGGGTTCTGAATATGAAGGGCTAGATGTTCCTTTTCATTAAGTATACATCAGTGGATTAAATGCTTGACATGTTCCTGCTTTTGTGGTCATCTATCGCT
>CAZPCG010000458.1:0-2307 GCA_964584875.1 uncultured Spirochaetota bacterium | reverse complement strand
AGGGAAGACCATACTCTTTCTCGATGATAACATTGTCGGAGATCCCGTTTATGCAAAGGAGCTCTTCATGGAGCTAAAGCCGCTCGGCATAAAGTGGGGCGGTCAGGCATCAATGTCTCTTGTGAAAAATCCCGGGCTCATGAGGCTTGCAGTTGAAAGCGGATGCGTTGCGCTCTTTTTCGGACTTGAAAGCGTCTCCAAAAGCCAGCTCGCCAAAATGAGAAAGTCTGCCAAGAGCATTGAAGAGACCGAAGAGGCGATCAAAAAGATAAAGGATGCCGGTATATACTTTCACCCCTCGATGATCTTCGGCTTTGACGATGACACGAAGGATATCTTTCCCGAAACGCTTGATTTCCTGGAGAGAAACAGGATAAGCTCCGCATCGCTGAATGTGCTTACTCCCTATCCCGGAACTAAAGTTTACCGTCAGTTTGTTGAGGAGGGCAGGCTCATCACCCTGGACTGGAAGTACTACAACCACTCAACTGCGGTCTTCAGGCCGAAGCACATGACCCCCTTCGAGCTCCAGGCAGGAAGGCTCTGGACTCTCGCCGAATTTGTAAAAATTTCTTCTGTATTGAAAAGGCTCCCATTTAACCTCGACCACCCCCTATATCATCTGGTTGTGAATATTGGAACGTGGTGGGTGTGCAGGGATGATCTGCGTTCTTTTCCGAAGCTTGCATACGAGCTTTATCCGATTCCTCAAGGAGATTTCCATGAGAGGGTGGGAATTAATCCCGGGGCGCTGAAAATATCCGACCTCATGCCCCACAACTGGGTAACCGTGCAGGGGTAGATTCAGGTTAAAACTATTATAAAGAATAGAAGGGTATAATCCGGATGCTTGAATATGTGCCTTATTTTTTTACAAGAATGGCATTGATCGTAGTCGATTCAATCATTAGGGCAGCCCAGAGTTCTGCAGAGGCTATCGGGATGTTGAAAGTTTATCCTCAGCAGGTATGGAAAAAGACCGCATTTGGAACATGGGGATCAATGCCCCTGAAGATAGCCGTGAAAATCCTTCGACGGGTTATGAAAAACTTCGAAGGGTTCATGATCGTTATTAAGTACAGGCTTTACTACGAGTCCGTTACAGGGCAGATGAAGCAGCATTATAAGGAGCTGAGGAGAAAAAGGGGGAGCCCGTGAAGCTCAACGATCCTTTTTGTCAGTCCAGAACCTATTGACCCTCTTCTGCCAAGGGGAGGGTGAACCAGAAGGTGCTGCCCTTTCCCGGTTCGCTCATCACCCCTATGCTTCCTCCATGAGCCTCCACCGCAAGCTTGCAGAAGGCAAGGCCCAGACCTGTTGAGTACGTCTTTCCCTCTTTCCTTGCTTCCACCTGGCCGAACTTTTCAAAGATCTTGCTGTGGTACTCATGCGGTATCCCCGGACCGCTGTCGGTAACAGAAACAACCACCTCGCTACCCCTTTTTTCAGCGATAAGCTTGATACTTTTACCCTTGGGTGTGAACTTTACAGCGTTTCCAAGGATGTTTATTACAACCCTCCGAACAATATCCCGATCACATAGGGGTTTTACATCTCCAGCAGGAAATTTGACCGAAAGAGGGTATTTCTCCATTATTGAGCCCATGCTCTGGATTGCTTCATATACAAGTTCTTCCATGTTGCAAAATCTCTTACTCAGTGTCATCTTCCCTGCCTCGAGCCTGTTTACATCAAGAAGAGAGTTGATCATTTCCATCAGGAAGTTGACTGCATTGACCATCTGTTTTTGAATCGATTTCTGCTTCTCGGTGAAATTCTCAAAGCCCTGCATCTCAAAAAGCTGGAGGTAGCCGCTGATTGCCGTCAATGGTTGCCTGAGATCATGGACAATCATGTTGGTGAGGTTATCCTTGAGGAGCTCAAGCTCCTTGAGTCTTTCATAGCCTTTCTTAACACTGTCTGCGAGATGCTTCAAGTAAATAGCATTTTTGACCTTTAAAAGGACTTCAAGGCGATCAATAGGCTTGGAGATAAAATCCAGGGCTCCCTCCTTTATCCCCCTTATTCGATCGCTCCTTTCTCTGAGTACTGTAACCATTAAAACGGGAATGGAAGCAGTTAGCGGATCTTCTTTCAGTTTCTTGCATACTTCAAATCCAGTTATTCCGGGGAGCATGATGTCAAGCAGCACCACATCAGGCATTTCCTTGAAGGCGACCTTCAAAGCTTCTTCGCCGGTTTCTGCTTCAATAACAGTATGCCCATCTATTTGGAGGATTTCCCGCAGAAGCTTGCGGCTTCTCTCTTCGTCCTCAACGATGAGGACGTTTCCTATATATTTAAAGG
>CAZPCG010000457.1:0-2326 GCA_964584875.1 uncultured Spirochaetota bacterium | reverse complement strand
TGAGCGCGTATGAACAGGAAAAGGAAACAGGTTAATTATGAAGAGAATAACAATCTGAACCTGCGGCCAATATTTATAGACATGAGCGACTTGCACCCTTATACCTGAGTCATACCGCTTCCATCAGCGGTACGACGAAGGCGCGGAGCCCAACTGAAGTGAAGGAGGCCTGGAGCGATCTCACCATCGCCAGGAGCTTCTCCTTTTTCTCCCCATCTATTATTGCCATGAGAACGTTGTTGAGACCGGGCCATACATGGTCCCCCATATGGGGGTCGTGTCTCCCGACACCCTGCGCATCCCGCCACTTGGTGTAGTAGTGGATTTCAAGGCTGCTCAGAACATCGTTCAGCTCCTCGTCGATGGCCCTGTCGTAGATGATCAACACCATTACCCTTTCTTCACTCATCGGCGCCCTCCTCCCTCCTCCTTCGCATGACTCGCTTCTGCCTCCGCGTCTCGAACATGGCATACAGTACTGGAATAAGAACAAGGGTGAACACGGTGGAAACCAGAAGCCCCCCTATGACCGTCTTCGCCATTGGAGAGCGCATCTCGCTCCCCGAACCGAAGGCGAAGGCCATGGGCACGAGCGCGAGTACCGTGGTGAGCACGGTCATCAGTATCGGTCTGAGCCTCATCCGGCCTGCAAGCTTAACCGCCTCAAACAGCTCGTACCCGCGCTTTCGGAGAAGGTTCGTGTAATCGACGAGTATGATGCCGTTGTTCACGACAATACCGGAAAGCATCACAACCCCTATCCCCGATATGGCATTGAAGGTGGTGCCCGTGATGATGTGCATCCACACCACCCCGATGAAGGTCATGGGAAGGGTGAACATGATGATGAAGGGGTCGAAGAAAGACTCAAAGAGCGCCGCCATGATGAGGTAGACGAGAATTATGGCAAGCACCATCACAAGTGCGAGGTCGCGGATGGTCTCCTGCAGGTTCTCCCATGAGCCGCCGTAGATGACGCTGAAGCCTGGAGGGATGACGAGCTTCTTCACCTCGGCCTTTATCGCATCAACTGCCCCCTTCACATCCCCCTGCACCCTGGCATTGACGTATACCACCCGCTCCTGCCTCTCCCGCTCGATGGAAACAGGCCCGTATCCCTTCTCTATGCTGGCGAGGTTGGAGAGCAAAATACGCTGACCATTTGGGCTCACCACCGAAATGAGCCCCAGGTCCTTTGCGCTGAGCCTGTGCTCTTCCTGAAGCCTCACAAGGATTCCAACTTCCTCCCCCTTTAGCACGATGTTTGCGACCTCCTCACCGGCAAAGGCCCGTTTAACAGCACTGCCAACCTGTGCCACCCCCACCCCGAAAAGGGCAGCCCTCTTCCTGTTGACCAAGATCCTGTACTCAGGAAGACCCTCCTCCCTGGATATACGCACATCGCTCACGTTGCCTATCTTCTCCATGATTGCCTTCAGCTGCCTTGCAAGCTGCATCCCCTGTTTCAGATCATACCCTGAGAGGGATACGCTAAGGTTACCGCTTTCCCCCGTAGGGCCGCCCCCTGTTGAAAACCTCACGTTCACCCCTGGAATTTCCCGGTACTTTTCTCGGAGGGCTTCGATGATCTGCCTGTCGCTCCTGCTCCGATCGCTTCGATCAACGAGGGTCATCCATATCTCAGACCTGTCAGGAGAATCGTACCCCTGCATCTCCCCGCTTCTGCCTACCGCCATGAAGGTGATCTTCCTCTCCCTGACCTCCTCCTCTATGATACCGTACATCCTGTCAACAACCTCTCTTGTCGTGTCGATGTTTGTCCCAACCGGCAACCTCACGTGGATCTGCACGAAGCTCTCATCGGAAGCCGGTATGAACTCGACACCTATGACCCTGATGAGGAAGATGCTTGCGGCAAGGAAGGCAAACACCATCCCGACAAAGAGCAGGCGGTGTGAAAGCGCCCACTCAAGCACATCCCGGTAGGCGCCATCCAGAAAGCGGAGCACCTTTCCCCTCGCCCGGAGCTCCTCCTCCATGTCCCGAAGTGATACCACCTTCCTCTTCACGGCGACCTTCCTCACCTTGCTCGTAAGCATCGGTATGATTGTCAGGGCCACGAGCAGGGAGGAGAGCAGCGCGAAGGTCACCGTAAAAGCGAGGTCCTTGAAAAGCTCGCTCGCAAGCCCCTTTATGAAGAACACGAGGGGCAGGAAGACTGCAATCGTTGTGAGGGTCGAGGCGATGATGGCACTGGACATCTCCTGGGAGCCAAGCTTCGATGCTTCGGCGGGCTTTGCGCCAAACTCCCTGTAGCGGAATATGTTCTCAAGGACGACTATGGAGTTGTCCACAAGCATCCCCA
>CAZPCG010000456.1:0-2330 GCA_964584875.1 uncultured Spirochaetota bacterium | reverse complement strand
CTGACAGTTCCAGGACCATTCACCTTACCTCTCTCTGTTACCGATGTCCCTTTAATTTCCATTTTTCGTACACATCATGCACCGGATTGAATGAAATTCGATGAACCTCAGTAGGTCCATATTTTTCCAGTGCATTTCGGTGAAAAAGGGTCCCGTATCCTTTATGGGTACCAAATCCATACTCCGGATAATTGTTGCCCAGTTTGATCATCAAATCATCTCTGAACACCTTCGCAATGATGCTGGCCGCAGCAATCGAGACACTCCTCTCATCACCCCTGTTTATCGACATAGAGCTAATTGATATATCGTACAGTTTTACGGCATCGATGAGTAAAAAATCAGGTTTCATTCCGGTATTTGAAAGCGCCTGTTTCATCGCCAGTTTCGTCGCATTGAAAATATTGACCTCATCTATGATTTCAGGACCGATAGAACCAATCCCAATGGCAAGAGCAGAAACGCCTATCTGCTCGAACAGGGACCTCCTCTTTTCACCGCTCAGCTTTTTCGAATCATTGATCCCCAATGGGACATTGCATGGATCGAGAATAACGCAGGCAGCTACCACAGGACCTGCAAGCGCTCCCCGGCCGACCTCATCAATTCCCGCAATTTTCTTAAATCCCCTGAAGAGCAGCATGTTTTCAAAAGAGCACATGGACTCATTATCAAACCAGTATCTCACTTACTTCCCTGCCTATATATATGCTGCTTTATCTGAGCGGCTTTACCGACTCGTTTTCGAAGATAGTAGAGTTTTGCCCTTCGTACCTTACCTTGCCTTAGGACCTCTATCTTTTCGATCCGTGGTGAGTTGAGTGGAAAAACCCGTTCTACCCCTACTCCGTAGGATTCTCTTCTTACGCGAAAGGTTTTTCTCGCGCCGGCGTTCTTCACCGCTATGACATACCCTTCGAAGACCTGGATTCTCTCTCTCTTCCCCTCAACTATTTTGACATGAACTCTGACAAGGTCTCCTATCGTAAAGGGTAATTCGTTGTACCTGATGTAGTCCTTCTCGACTTCATCTACTACGTTCATTTTTCTGCTCCTCTCTCACCTCGCGTAGCAGCTCTTGATATTCGGGTGCAAGCTCTGACCCTTGTAAAAGGTCAGGTCTTTTCATCATTGTGTTTATCAATCGCCTCTTCATCCTCCATCGCCGAATCTCCTCATGGTTTCCGGAGAGGAGAACTTCTGGAACCTGTAAGCCTCTGTATTCGGCAGGTCTTGTATACTGCTCAAACTCAAGAAGCCCGGTGGAATCGAAACTCTCCTCAAGTCTCGAACCCCTGTTACCCAGGGACTCGTCAAGCTCCCGTGTGATGGAGTCAACCACCACAGCAGCAGCGATTTCACCCCCGGTAAGGATATAATCGCCTATGGATATCTCCTCATTCACAAGTGCCTCAACGACCCTGTTGTCAATGCCTTCATAATGCCCGCATATGAGCGTTATAACATAACGCTTTGAAAGCTCCCTCACCCTGGCCTGGTTAAGGAGATGGCCCCTGGGGCTCAGGTAAATCACATAACCCCGCTCTTTCAGGCTCTCAACAGCCCTGAATAGAGGATCCGGCTTCAGCAGCATCCCCATACCACCGCCGAAGGGGTAATCATCGACCTTCCTGTGCTTATCCCTGCTGAAATCGCGAATATCGACGACATTGACCCGTATAACGCCTTCCTCAATCGATCTTCTGAGTATGCTTTCCTGAAGGAAACAACGTAGGGTGTCGGGGAACAGCGTCAATATGTTAAATGTGTAACTGCCCTGCATAGCTCAAAGCAATCCGTCAATGACATCAATAATAATTTCTTTTCGATCGATACGAATCTCCTTCACAACGTCTCTCACCGCTGGTATAAGGTGCTCCTTGTTTCCGGGCCCTTCTGAGCGAACAACATAGACATCGCAACTGCCTGCGTTTTGAATATCATGGATCACTCCGATAACATTTCCCTCAAGCGTCCTGACCTCACATCCCATTATATCATAATAGTAGTAGCTTGAATCATCAATCTCAATAGCATTGGGACGGTCGATATAGATGTACTGATCTCTCAACCGCTCCGCATCATCTCTCGTATTATAATCCCTGAGCTTCAGATAAACAACATTCGGAGAAATTCGAACACCTTCTACGTGAATTTTCTGAAACGTGCACTTCTTTTCAATAAACTTTTCAATAAAGATGAATTCCAGCCTCTGAAATCTGTTGATGTCACCTGTAATCGGTTCAAGCTTTACTTCACCCTTCAGGCCGAAAGGCCTGGCTACTTTCCCGATAACAAGGTAATCTGCAAATGAGGCCACCATCACCCGC
>CAZPCG010000455.1:0-2332 GCA_964584875.1 uncultured Spirochaetota bacterium | reverse complement strand
CCGACGTTCCACTGCTTATTCCCGAGGTTAATCATGAAACCATAGATATGGTCGAGGGGAAGAAGGGCTACATCATAACAAACGCTAACTGCACAACCACAGGGCTGGTGCTGCCGCTGAAGGCTTTGATGGGTCTCGGCATCAGGAGGGTTTTTGTATCGACCTACCAGGCGATATCGGGGGCCGGCTATCCCGGTGTGCCATCCCTCGATATACTGGGAAATGTCATTCCTTACATCGGCGGCGAAGAGGAGAAGGTACGGAGGGAATCAAAAAAGATACTCGGGACCTATAATCCTTCCTCAAGAAAGGTGATAGATGCAACATTCGAACTGCATGCAAGTTGCGTGCGGATCCCCGCAGTGGATGGCCACTTAGAAACTGTTGAAGTTGAGGTGGAAAAGAGCGTGAGTGAAGGGGAGGTGGTGAAGCTCTTCGAGCGGTTCGAATCACCAGAATCGGTGTGCGGGCTTCCCACATCACCCGAAAAGCCCCTCATATACAGGAAAGAGCAGGACAGACCCCAGCACCGCTACGATGTTGATGCAGGGGAACCATCCCGGCGGGCATGGGGGATGGCTGTAAGCGTGGGCCGGGTTCGCATCATAGATAACTTCGTGCGCTTCATGCTGCTATCCCACAATACGAGGAGAGGGGCGGCACCCGGTTCCATACTCAATGCAGAGCTCGCCCACAGGAAGGGGTATCTTTGATTGGGCTGGAAAGCGGGTCCCGGGAAAGATGGAAGCATGAACAGATTTCTCGTCAAGTTGAACCGGTGGACAGCCTACGTCCTGTTTCCCATCGGGATCTTCATGCTCATCATGGGGTACAGGATAACGGGGAGCTTCGTCTTCATTCCCCGTGGATTTGCGGACCTGCTTCACAAGATATACCTGCACGCTATTTTCCTCATCCTCTTCACCCTTCACTCCCTGCTGAGCATCCGTTTTGCTCTCATGAGAAGGCGGATACAGAGCGTGTATCTCGATGTCCTGTTCATCCTGGTTGGTGTTGGCATGACTGGATATTTCTCGTACCTATCTTTCAGGCTCATTCTACCCCGCTGAGAGGGGAGGAAAGTGATAATGGAGTTGCAACCTGCCTGCAAATTGGATGTACTGCTTTACGATTCATAATAAATAGGGTTAGTATATAATAAAGAAGTTGCGAATAAAATGAGCGACATGATTTATTTGCATTAAACTTCTCGAAAGGAGGGTACAAAAAATGAAGGTAACGATCTTTCTGATACTTTTCATGAGTTTCCTTCTCATTTTTTCCCCTGTCATGGGAGGGGGTGTGAAGCAGCTGAGAGAAGAAAATGAAGCACTGAAATCACAGCTCAACAGCGCCGTTTCACGGATTTCTGAGACGGAGACCCAGATTCAAAAACTCCAAAGTCAGCTTACCGCAAAAGATCAGGAGCTTGAAAAGATGCAGGCGGATCTGGATGCCCTGGGAACGAAATTACAGGAGCTGGAAGATTTATTGAGGAAAGAAGGAAGTGAACTATTGCAGGAAGTCATTGGGTTGAGGGAGAAGAGAGTCATCCTGGAGGAAAGGATAGAGAAGTTTGAGACCGATATCGCTATTTCGGGCAAACAGATTGAGCAGCTTGACCGGCTTGTAAGAGATTACGAGAAAAAGTTAAAGGAAAAGCATGACGAGAATCTTAATTTTACCCGGCAGATCGAGGATCTTGAAAAAGGCATAGACGGGCTCAGTAAATCGCTAAGTGCACAGAACGAAGATTATTCAAGGCAGATCGCTCAACTCAACACGGAGAAGCAATCCCTGAAGGGGGAGATAAGCAGATTGGAAGGAAATGTGAATGATCTCACAGGGGCGCTTACTGAACAGAGCAGTCAAACATCGGAGCAGGTCGCCGATCTAACTTCTCGTAATAATGAGCTTAAGGCGGAGGTGTTAAACCTCAGGCAGAGCGTGGATTCCCTCAAGAATGCTCTTGCTGAGAGTGAGGCGAAATATTCAAAACATATGGATCAGGTTCTCACTGAAAAGTGGAACCTTGAGAAACAGGTGGTACTGATGAATTCCGAAAAGAGAGGTCTGGACAATCAGATTGGGGAGCTGAAAAGAGAGCTGGACGCGAAGTTGGCAGCAGAAGCTGCGGACAAGGAAAGGATGAAGAAGACCTATGACCAGCTTGTATCGAGCCTTAAAAAGGAGGTTGGTGAAAAAACCATTGAAATCCTGAATTTTCAGAATGCTTTAACTATCAACATCATGGACAAAATTTTTTTCGACAGTGGGAAAACGGTTATAAAGCCTGAAGGGCTAGATGTGCTCAGGCGTGTCGGCGCAATCA
>CAZPCG010000454.1:0-2332 GCA_964584875.1 uncultured Spirochaetota bacterium | reverse complement strand
GGTGCCCTGAGTTTCTTGAAAGAGTTTGCCTGGATCTCATAGGCGATATGGCTTGCATAACTCCCTGTATAGGGTGCCTGGTTGACAACCAGGGCCCTCCCCGTTTTGTTCACCGACCCTGCTATGGCTTCCACATCTAGGGGCACAAGGGTCCTTGGGTCGATAACCTCAACACTTACACCATCTTCCCTCTCAAGAATTTCACTGGCACCAAGCACATTCTTAATTATGTTCGAGTAGGCCACCACCGTAACGTCCTTTCCTTCCCGGGCAATCCTTGCCACCCCGAAAGGTATGGTGTAGTCATTACCTTCCGGCACCTCCCCCTTATCGGTGTACAGCATCTGATGCTCGATAAAAAATACGGGGTTGTCATCCCGGATTGCGGTTTTCAAAAGGCCCTTTACATCGAAGGCTGTTGATGGAATTACCACCTTGATGCCTGGTATGTGGGCGACTGTCGCCTCCAGGCTCTGGGAGTGCTGTCCTGCATACCCCTTACCGCCACCGATGGTAGTCCTGATAACGAGGGGGATATTGGCCTTGCCGCCAAACATGTAGCGGGCCTTCGCAGCCTGGTTCCCGAGCTGGTCCAGGGCCATGAGGATAAAATCAATATACATGATCTCCACGACCGGCCTCAGCCCAGCCATAGCAGCACCCACTCCCGTACCTATGATGGCTGCTTCGGATATAGCGGTATTGAAAACCCTATCCCTGCCGAATATGTCGAGGAGGCCGAGGGTTACCTGATAGGCGCCGCCGTAATCAGCCACATCCTCACCGTAGACAATTACTCTCCTGTCGCGTATCATCTCCTCGGTGATCGCTTCCGCAACAGCATGCCTGAAAAGTATCTTCCCCTCGCTGTCCCTCGTATACCGCCGCGGGCTTTTCAAAAGGTTCTTCGTCTCATACTCACTGCCGATCTTCTCGCTGCTCGTTTCTGAGTAGAGGCCGGCATATATGTTCTTTATTTCCGGGTCCGTTCCACTGGCAGCTTTCAGCGTTATCCTCTCTATCTTCTCCCTCGCCCTCTTATTCTCCTCTTTCGCCTCATCCTCTGTCGTAAGCCCCAGAGATATCATCTGGTCCCTGAATCCTGCAACCGGGTCTTCCCTCGTCCAAGCTTCCTTCTCCACATCCGATCTGTAGGAAACTCCCTTGTCCTTGTAGTTGTGCCCGAGAAAACGGTAGGTGATGCTCTCAAGAAGCACAGGCCCTTCTCCGGCAAGCAGTTTCTCCCTGGTGCGAAGCATCGCCTCCCGCACGGTGAGCACATTCATGCCGCATATGGTCTCTGCATGCATGTTCACCTCGTTGTACCCCGCCCCCCTTCGGGAAAGGTTTTCAATTCCGGTTACCTCCCCCCTCTGCTGCCCTGTCATCCCGTACTGATTATTTTCTATAAAGTAGACGATCGGAAGGCCCCTCCTGAACTGCTTCATGGTGGCAAAGTTCATCGCCTCATGGGCGATTCCATTGTTCATAGCTCCATCACCGATTATGCACACCACAATTCGGTCCTCCCCGAGCTCTTGTACCGCGAGGGCCGCACCGGTTGCAATGGCAGAGCTGCCGCCCACAATGGCATTTGCCCCCAGGTTCCCCATGTTGAAATCGGCTATGTGCATGCCGCCGCCTCGCCCATGACAGTAGCCCTCCTCCTTGCCCAAAAGCTCCGCCATAGCCTGGAATAGATGGTAGTCAACCGCTGCATCGAAGAGCGTGTCATAGCCCCTGGTAGGCCATCGTCCACCGATGAACTTCTCAAGGTCGTTCTCACCCATCTCCCTGAGGCCGAACAGCCCCTTTGAAACCGCATGGCCGTGACCGCGGTGAGTGCTCGTTATGTAATCGTCCTTCCTTATGGAGGCCATGACCCCAACCGCATTCGCCTCCTCCCCTATGTAAAGATGGGTGGCGCCGATGAACGTGAAACCTTCATGGGGAACAAACGCTCCCGTGCTGAGATCGACAATCATGTATTCGAAATTTCTGACTAACAGCATGGCACGGTAGAGGAACCATGCCTCCTCCCTGGAGATATTTCCATCGAAAAGCTCATCCTTTAATACACCCCTGTACCGATTCACCGGGATGCCGCTAAAGGTGATATCTGATGGGGTGAAACAGGGTATTACATCCAGTTCTTTCACGTCTCTCTCCTTGCAATAGAAAATATGAGCTACAGCAGCCTACCCGGTGTCACCGCCATCTGTTTCGAGAACCGAGACCGCAGTGTCCCTGTCGGTGATGAGAATATCCGCTATCCCACCCCGCAGGGCTGCACGAATTGCCCGAACCTTGTGAGCGCCTCCAGCAACAACGA
>CAZPCG010000453.1:0-2334 GCA_964584875.1 uncultured Spirochaetota bacterium | reverse complement strand
GACGAGCTCATCGATGGAGCCCTTGCCGGATGCCACCCGAAGCTGCGAAAACCTCTTCCGGATGGCGTGAAGCTTTTCCGTACGGGGGAGTTGAAGGAGGCAGTCCGGGGGGCTGATGCTGTATTCATCGCCGTGACGAGCGACGGTTTTGAGCCGGTTTTCAGGAAATTCCTCGATGCCACAGATGGCAAACCCTGCCTCCTTGCTATGACCAAGGGTTTTGTTCAGCATGGCGGGATGGTGCAACCCGTCAGCACGGTTGCCGAAGAGCTGTTCAGGAAACGCTTCAGGGGGGCGCCTTTTCTCTGGGCGTCGGTTGGCGGACCTGTAAAGGCCATCGAGCTTGCGGAAGGAATACCAACAGCTACCATATTCGGTGTGAAAAGTCCCAGGCTAAAGCCCCTTGTCGTGAATTTTGCAACAGGTTACTACAGGATTTTTTTCACCGACGATGTGAGAGGAGTAGAGCTGTGCTCGGCCCTTAAGAATGTATATGCCATAGCTACCGGCATCAGCGACGGGATGTACGAGTGTTGCGGGGCTTACTCCCATAATTTCAAGGCGTTGCTTTTCAACCAGTCGCTGAGGGAGATAGCGGCTGTGGTGCAGGCTGCGGGGGGGAGGGAGGACACAGTTTTCGATCTTCCTGGTGCAGGCGACCTTTACGTTACATCTGCCTCAGGAAGAAACGGGATGTTCGGCAGGCGAATTGGACGGGGTGAAGTGCCATCCAGGGCCTACGAGGCGATGCTCAGGGAAGGAGATATCGCAGAGGGGTATCATGCACTGCGCCTCGGAAAAACCTTCATTGAACAGCTCGGGGGGGATCTGCTGGAGAAGCTGCATCTGTTCAACACTCTTTACAGCATCATCTTTCAAGGTAATGACTGCCGCAGTGAAATGGAGCAATTCGTTCTGCGGTACGGCTCGGGGGATTAACATTCCTGACGGCTGCAAGTCGTTTCTCTGATCTTCTCGAAAGGGAGGCATTTGTGAAGTATACGCTAAGGTTCATCGCAGAGCACATCGGTGGAAAGGTTATGGGGAACGGTGAGCGGGAGGTGTGCCGGATCTGCCTGCCTGAATTCCCCCAGAACGATGGGATCGTCTTTATCAAAGATAAAAGAAAGCTCAAGGAAATCGACGCAGCAGGGTCTGCCTGCTACGTTACATCATTTCAACCTGCAGAAAGCAAAGCCGTAGATTTAATTCTCGTGGACCCGAACCGCGTGGATGAAGCCTTTATAAAGCTTCTTGCCCTGTTCGATGAAAGCGCAGATTTCCAAGAGGGAGTGGCTTCAAGCGCGTCCCTGGCGGAGGGAGTCAGGCTCGGAGAGGGCGTATCAATAGGTGATTTTACAGTTATCGGGAGGGATACAAGGGTGAGTGATGGAACCCGTATCGGGTCAAACGTTGTGGTGGGGAAGAGCTGCACCATCGGGAGAGGATGTACCATATACCCGCGGGTTGTCATCTATCCGAACAGCATCATAGAAGATGATGTGTTCATTCATGCCGGTGCGGTTATAGGGAGCGATGGTTTCGGCTACGCCAAGATCGAAGGCAGTCATCACAAGATTCCACAGATAGGAGCGGTGCACATCGGAAGGAATGTGGAAATTGGGGCTAACACCACTATAGACAGGGCAACCATCGGGTACACAAAGATCGGTGAAGGGACGAAGATTGACAACCTTGTCCAGATCGCGCACAACGTTGAGATAGGGAAGAATGTGATCATCTGTGCCCTGTGCGGTATATCGGGCAGCGTGAAGATCGGCAACAACGTCGTCCTTGCTGGAGCTGTCGGGCTGAAGGATCACATCGTGATCGAGGACGATGTGTACATCGGTGCCAAATCGGGTGTCATGGAGAAGCGTGTAAAGAAGGGGAGCAGGATCGTGGGTATCCCGGCTGCTGATTTCAAATCCGAGCTGGAGTTCACAGCGATGAAGCCGAAGTTGAAGGGGATGTTCGAAGATTTGAAGAGGATAAAGAGGCAGCTTGACATGGAGTAATAAACCCTCCGCTCAAAGACAGCTTACACGGACTGGACCCAGCCGTTTTCAAGACCATAACTCTCAAGAAGCCTGAGCGCACTCTCGTACTCATCGGGGGTGAGCTTTCGCATCAGTTCAGGTATTGATGTGGCACGGTGGGCTGGAAAGTACTGACCCATGAGGCTGACCCCGATTGCAGGTGAAAGCCCGGCTATGAATTCGAGCACCTTTTCGGTATGGGCTATGCCATTTGGGAGCACAAGATGCCTCACGATGAGCCCACTCTTAATCGTCCCATCCTCGTCGAAAACAGGCTCTCCAACCTGTCTGAACA
>CAZPCG010000452.1:0-2340 GCA_964584875.1 uncultured Spirochaetota bacterium | reverse complement strand
GAGAGGACCCGCATCGGGGATAACGGCGGTTCAGGACACAACAGGTTGTACCCCAGTTACCTGTATCGAGGTATAACGTTGATCGGGAGGAACGTTGAAATTCCAAAGGATTGCAGTATCCCGGGCAACTGCTTCGTTGCTTCGAATGCAGACCGAGCCTCTTTCAGGGGCAGGGGAAGAATGAGAGATGGTGATTCGCTGCTTGATTGATGGGGTCTTTTTGCGATGATACGATTCAACAAGCCGACAATTGAGAAGAAGGACCTTGAATCTGTTCTCTACTGCATGATAACGGATGATTTAACCCCCGGGGTATGCTTGCGGGAGTTTCAAGCTCTCCTGGGGAAGAGCATGGGGTTATCCTGCACGATTGTTTTCAACAACTATCTCCAGCCCTTTGAAACAATTTTCCGCCTGCTCGGGATATCGGCGGGAGATGAAGTGCTATTGCCCAGCTTTGCGCGAATCCGAACCTTCAATACGGTGGTGAAGCAGGGTCTCAGGCCAGTTCTGGTCGACATGGAGGAGGAATCGTTTTTACCTTCCTTTGCAGACCTGAGAAAAAAGCTTAGCAAACGCACCCGTTGCATGATCGTCCCCCAGCTGTTTGGCATTCCTCACGATATCTCAGCATACGCGGATTTTGGTCTTCCGATTATTGAGGACCTGGATGGTTCGCTGGGCTCCAAAGTCAAGGGGAAGCCTGCCGGGAGTTTTGGATCCTTTGTGACCATGCATTTCAGTGATGATGCTGTCATTACCACCGGGAATGGGGGAATGGTGGCGTCGAAGGATTCGCGCCTGAAGTCAGTTCTGCGGTCGATGCTCCACGATGAGTCCTCCTTTGATTATTTGATGAGCGATCTGAACGCATCCCTTGGGATTTCCCAGCTCAGGAAGCTTGAGGCAAGTCGGGAAAAGCGACGCAAAATTGGTGAATACTTCGACAGAGCGGTCATGACATCTAACTGCACCCTGATTGGAAGAGATGATGAGCAGGAGCTTTCTTATTCAAGCTATGTGGTGAGATCGGAGACGCCCTGGGAGGATATCACCCGGTTCTTCAAACGCTACGGGATACCTGTGAAGAGGGGGATAGAGAAGCCCCTGCACCAAACAATTGGTCTAGATGTGCACGAATTTCAAAATACCGAGGAGCTTTACCACAGGGTTGTTGCGCTGCCTATTTACCCCACCCTGAGCAGGGATAGCGTTGAGAATATTGCAAAGGGAATCAGGGCAGTTCTCTGAGAAACCCCCGGGACCTGCAAGAAAAAAGATGCATTTGCTGTTCAATATACCTGAAAAAGGGTTTGTACATAGATGGCAAAGCTCATTGGAATGGTGCTGAAATACCGAAGCAGCAAAGCTGATAAAATCTCCTCTATCCTCATCAACTATCTCGAATCGAAAGCCATCGAGTATTTGATCTTGCACGCAAAGGCAGGGGAAATTGACAGTGGTATACGGGAAAAAATACCTCAATGTGAACTTACAGTAACATTTGGAGGAGATGGCACCCTGCTCTTCGCAGCAAGGGTATTTTCAGTCTACGGGGTACCGATTGTCGGCATCAATCTGGGAGGGCTGGGGTTCATAACGGAGTTCAAAGAGTCTGAGATGGTGGAGTGCGTCGACTGCTTTCTAGGTGGGCTGCACGGTTTCGAGGAGCGGATGATGGTTGATGTTCGAATATTCAGGAATGATGACATCGTGTTCGCTTCGACAGGGTTGAACGATCTTGTTGTCACCTCGAGGGGTATTTCGAGACTGCTTGAGCTTGAGATTTTAACAGGGGAGCAGCTTATCGGCACATACAGGGCTGACGGGATAATCGTTGCAACACCAACCGGTTCAACAGCGTACTCCCTTGCGGCAGGAGGTCCTATCCTTGAGCCAACCATGCAGGCCATTACCATAACACCGATCTGTCCTCATTCCCTCGGTGCTCGTCCCCTCGTTGTTCCAGCAACTGAGGGGATACGGATCAGGGTACTTTCGAGAAATCGAGCCGTAACGGCAACTGTCGATGGCCAGGTGGCCTTTGAGATGAAGGAGAAGGATGAGGTGGCGGTGCTGCGATCAACTACCGTAACGAGGCTTGTTTCATTAGGGAAGAGGAGCTTCTACGATATCGTGAGGGAAAAACTGGCCTGGAGAGGGTAGCTCCGTTAACCCTTTGGGCTAATCCTTTGGGCTAATCCTTTGGAAGGAAAGGCATTTTGAGGTTTTGGGGAGTTAAGGAGTTACAACTTTACGAAAATAACCTCCTGTAAGCCCGTGCGGAACTTAGGCTGGAAGTACACTGGAAGGAAAGGCATGTTAAAGGAGCTTTACATC
>CAZPCG010000451.1:0-2340 GCA_964584875.1 uncultured Spirochaetota bacterium | reverse complement strand
AAGCTCAACGAGCTCATCCTTGAAAGCTCGCCTGTGGGGATTGTAACCATTGAGAGGAGCGGGAGTATAATCCACTGCAACAGAGAGGCTGAAGACCTGCTCGGGGAGCCCCTGAAAGATAAAAACCTTTTTACCCTCAACATTTTTGCAGAAAGCGGCCTTGAGGATGCAATGCGATCCCTGGAGAAAGCGGGGAAGGCGCTGAACATCACAGTCGCTCCCGGGGGAAAACGCCGCAACCTTCTGCTTGAAGCAAGACAAATAGCGGAAACCCCTCATACACTCCTTCTGCTCAAGGACATCACGGAGCAGACCGAACAGGAGAAAATCCTCATCCAGAAGGAGAAGATGGCCACTCTGGGTGAACTTGCAGCTGGGATAGCTCACAATTTGCGAAGCCCCCTTGCCGTGATCAAGGGGATACCTGAACTTATCCTCTCCGACCTGGAGAATAAAACGCTGAAGATCTCAAGAACCGTGAACGGTGTGGCAGGCGAAGACACCGAAGTTGTCGAAAATCTCAAGCTCATCTCAAAGAGCATGGAGAAGGCCTTTTCCATCATCGACAGCATCATGGAGTTCTCAAAACTGGAGTCAGGCAAGTTTGAAGAGGTGATTCTGGAGCGCCTCCTCGATGAGGTGTTCAACCTCATAAGCCATAAATTACAGGAGAGGAACATATCCTTTAAAAACAGCACCCGCTCATGCAAGCTTTACGCCGACAGGAACATGCTCACCCAGGTTTTCGTCAACCTTTTCAATAATTCCATTACTGCGATAGAGGGAGCCGGCACCATAGAGGTGAAATGCTGGAAGGAAAAGGATAATGTGATCGTCCATTTCATGGATGACGGCATTGGCGTTGACCCCCAGCATCTCGGGTTGATTTTCGAGCCATTCTTCACCACAACTGGGAAGGCAAACGGCGCAGGCATAGGTCTTAGCATAACTCGAAAAATGGTCGCCCTCCATGGGGGCTCTATCAAAGCCCTTCAGCGCAGGGGTGGGGGGACAATCATAGAGATCATTTTCCCCGTAAAGGGAAGTGGTAAATGAGAACGGTTCTCATCGTTGAAGATGAACAGCACTACCGGGAGTTTTTGAGGAGAATGGTGGAAAAAAAATACCTCTGTCACTGCGCCTCAAGCGGCGATGAGGCAAAACATCTACTCAGGGAAAACCGCTACGAGATCGTACTGCACGATCTCAGGCTGCCCGGCCCATCGGGACGCGAGCTCATCAGGTTCATACGCAGGGAGGTTGACCCTGACATAGTGAACATCGTGATCACCGGGTATGAAGAAGACTGGTCACCGGTCGAAGCGACGGAGGAAAACGTATTTTACTACCTCAAAAAGGGAAAATTCAGCCCCGGGGAGTTTCTAAAGATTCTTGACAGCGCATCCCGCCTGGTTGAGCTGCGGGAAAGGGAAAAGGAATACATAAACGAGTGCATCGCCTCTGCAAAGATAGAACAGGCCGGAAAGATTGCAGTAAGCATCGCCCATGAGATCAACAATCCGCTCCAGTGTCTATTCCTCATCCTTGATCTATTGAAGGAAAAGGTGCTGGCCTTTGAAAACTCAGAACCCCTTATGAAGGACCTGGGTCTCCTTGAGAGTGGAATTGAGAGGATATACCTCACCATCCGGCAGCTCCTCCAGCTTCATAAGCTTGAGAGAGGGTCATCGGGGGTGGAAAGGGTTGACAATATTATTGAAAAGGCTGTCAACTTTTTAAGCCCGATTGCCCGGGAGTTAGGCTCAGAGGTCATCGTGCAAAGGATGGACCAGGCCGGCAGTTTCTCGGCATCAGAAAGCCAGCTCTTCTTTGTTCTCGTAAACGCCTGCCTCATCCTCCTGGATCAATTCCAGAGAAGGATAGAAATAATCCCCGGCAGGGATGCCCGCTCAAAAGGCCCCAATTCATTTTATATCCATATAACCGCAGCTAACGATGAGATCATAAAGAAAAGGGTGAGTCGCAGAGTTAGGAAGCCTTTTACTGCTGGTTTCTCAAGCCTGGGTGCCCTCAAACGGATTCTAACACGCTACAATTGCGGCCTCATAGTTGATGTGGACAGCTCAGGACAATCCCTCACCATACGCTTCCCTGACCCTGAAGCAGCTTCAAAAAAGGTGCTGAGGAAGTGATCTGTTACACATCGCCCGCACAATTTACATGCTATTCGAGGGTTCGATCAGGCTCCAGGGCTCCCGGGGCTCAAGATTGCTTGCACGCACTGGAGTTAAGTCATAATCGGGAAAACAAAGCCCCTAATACAGATCTATGCCAAGCAGGCGGCAGAGATCGGTGAGCTCACGGGTGTAGTCACCGTAA
>CAZPCG010000450.1:0-2350 GCA_964584875.1 uncultured Spirochaetota bacterium | reverse complement strand
TCCCATGCCTCAGGCCAGAAGCAGAGATCGATGGTCCACCACTCCCCCCTGTACCCGGCACCTATGATAGCATCTATAAGGGCATCGAAGTCAATGACCCCTTTGCCGAAAGGGGCATGGGTGCTCGTCCAGTTGTCATGGAGGGTATTGTCAGAATCGATCAGGTGGACGTAGCCGATTTCTCCGGAGAGCAGCCGGGCAAACTCAACCTCTCCCCCGGCGAGGATGTCCCTGGGCTCTTCCTGGCGTGCCCCAAAAGCCGCACACATGTGGGCATGACAGCTGTCGTACAGTACCTTGAAGTTCCTGTGACTGACTTCCTGTATCATCTTCACCACTTCGTGGGGCTTGTTGAACATGAAGCCTGGCTCAAACTCCCATACGACCAGAATACCCTCGCTGTTTGCTTTTTCGGCGCAAGCCTGCCAGGCCTCAACGAACCGCTTCCAGGCATCTTCATAGGTGACGCCCGGGGTGAGAGGGGGTTGATGGACGGTATCCACACGGATGCTCGGAATTGAGCAGTCCACGCAGAACTGGAGATTTTTTTCAAACAGCCTGTGGTATTCAGCCCTCTCCTCAGGGTCGCTGCTTGCAGGTGAGCGTTCGTGGAAATCTGCTCCGTAGTTGGATATCTCAAGTCCGTGCTTACTGAACATAACGAGCAGCTTTTTGCGCTCAGCAGGGGTTGAAATTTCATCGGGGTCACCGTAAGGCTTCATGCCGAGCAGCTCGATTCCCTGAAAATTCAGCTCCTCGAGCCTTCTAACGAGCTTATCCAGGGGAACGGGTTTTTGCGTATAGGCTCCAAAGACAAAGGCTGAGCTTCCCACTGAGACCTTTAAAGCCATCGCTTTCTCCTTTCTCTTCTCTCACCCCTCTTCGATCTTCTTCTCAATAGCTTTCATGTACTCTATAGCCTGCTTCGTGTATTCGTCAAAAAACTCCCTCCCGCCGCCGCTCTTTAAGGTACCGAAGGGGTCTGCAGATGCTGGGAGCAGCTCGAAGGATAGGTATCCCTGATAGTTGATCTCCCTGAATGCCTTCATGATCGGGATGAAGTCGATGTGGCCTTTTCCGGGAGCTGCCCTGTTGCTGTCTGCAAGGTGGACATGGATCAGGTATTTGCCCGTTTTGCGGAAGGCCTCTGCAATCGAATCCTCCTCGATGTTCATATGGAAGGTATCTCCCATGACACCTGCGTTAGGCAGGTTGACTTCATGGAGCAGCTCTATGCACTGCTTGAGGCGATTCAAAAAGTAGGTCTCGTACCGGTTCCAGGCTTCGATGGCAAGGTTGACTCCCACGGAGCCTGCGTACTCGCCTCCCTTTCGGATGTTATCGACAGCCCACTTTCGCTCCTCTGCAGGGTTCTTCCATGGTGTGAGCTTCATGCACGCCGTTGGGGCCACTATCATGACCGGGCATCCCACCCCTGAGGCAAGGTCTGCAACCCTCTTCACGTAGTCCAGCGCCTTTTCTTGCACCTTTTTCTCCGGTGATGCAAGGTCGCGTTCGGCGGTGTACAGCGAGCAGATCGAAGAGACCTTGATGCCGTTATCTGCGCATAGCTTTCGAACCTCAGCAGTATCGTACTCCCTGGGCTCTCCATAGAGCTCGATCGCATCGTATCCGAACTTCGCCACCCTCTCGATGCTGGTCCTCGCATCCTCGCCATAGTAAACCAGTGAATTGTAAGCGTACTTGAACATTGAGCTACCTCCGCTCACCATGGATTCCACACCGCATTCCTCTATTATCTTCCTTTACATCTCAATGGACCTTTTTGGACGAGCAGATGCAGCTTACAATTCCTTGCTTCCGGTGTCAAGAAGTTAGGCACATTCTCAATCTTGACATTTCAGCAGCTTCCGTATATTGTTTGTTAGTCACGCATTTAGATTACAATTTGAGGAGGCAGTTGATGAAAATCGGATTTCTAATTGCTCCCTATGCTGGTAAACCGCTGGAGGAGGTGCTTCGGTTTTTGCGCAGGGATTATCCTGCCCTCGAGTGTATCGAGATAGGAGTAAGCTTCTACGGGGTTGCTCACTGTGACCCGCCGCTTTACATCAAAGACAGGGCAAAGCGCGATGAGTTTGAATCGACCATAGTGGATGCCGGATTCAGGCTGTCCTCGCTATCTGCCCACGGCAATCCCCTTCATCCGGACCCGGAGGTTGCAGCCACGAGCCTGGGGCGTCTGCGGGATGCTATCGCACTCATGTCAAAGCTTGGAAAAAGCCTTGCGGGAGAGGCTTTGGGGAAACCCGTGCGGGTGGTGAACTGCTTTTCAGGTCTGCCTGCCGCAGATATTACCGTGGAGGCGGGGGGAGGGGCTGTACAGCAG
>CAZPCG010000449.1:0-2351 GCA_964584875.1 uncultured Spirochaetota bacterium | reverse complement strand
GTATACCATGGAAAAGTCAAAATCGACATGCTGCCTCTTATGAAGCGAGCGTCAATTACAAAGCGCAGATCGGAAAAGTTGATAAAGGTGTCAAGAGCGGCTACCATCTCAATGTTTGCAATATAGAATGCGCTTATAAAAATAAGGAACACGGTTGACACGGCGGGGTGTATCAGGGCTAATAATTGTGTAAGCAGTGCAATAAAGACCGCCACTGCCAGGTCGGCGAAAAAGGCCCTGATTTCAAGCTGAGCGGCCACAACCTCACTGGCTAAAACAAACCGGCCGATGCCGAACATCATGAGAAGAAACCAGAACGCAAGACAAAAAAATACCCCATCGAACAGCCCGGGGTAAGCATAATTGTTTCGTCCATGCACTGATTTTTTCATCGCTGTTACTATTAGTGCTAAATTCGCGTTTTCTATTATACCACGAGAAGACACAGTATTTCAAATTGCAATCACACATTACCGCTGAACATTTTCAACAACATGAATAATCCTTTCGTATGCAATTGCATGGCAGGAACTCCAAGTTCAATGGACCTTACAAAGATCTCTTCTATCTTATTCCTCTCTCATGGGACCTGCGCCAGTGTGTGCGGACTTTTTGGGTGGTCCCTGTAATAGTGTGTTGATGTCAAGGAGGGCTGGCCGAAGGGAAATAAGGCCGATGAGCACGATTCCCCATAGTCTGGTCCAGGTGATCTCGGCCTTGCGCCATAGATACACAAGGACCCTACCAATGCCCAGGGAGGTGTTCACCATGTTGTTGGATAATCAACGTGGGAATTTGCTCTGCTTTGTCATCACATTTTCCTTCGGCGCCGACGCCTGTACGCTTTTAGCGGCTTTCCTGTCAATTCATATGCTGTAATCACAAAAACACAATCAGGGTCAGGATCTGGCACATAAATGACTCACAAAAAACGACCGGCTCCTGTGTGGCCCAATGCCACCCGAGACCCTTCTCGGCCTGGGCGGTCCTCTCCTGGCCTTCGGAGAACGTCTTCGACTTCCACTTCATTTACACCATGTTTGTAAATGTGAGGAAGCCCAGTTTCTCTAGCAATACAGAATCGTATCTTCATGTGCGGCAATAGAAACTTCTTTACGTCTTTATCTGAATATACTGAAACAGCGCTGCAATCAATGCAATAATAATCATTAACACATAACTACAGGAGTCTTTCAGGCATTTTCCTCAAGCGCTTCAACTGAGTTTGTATAGGTCATGTCTTGATAACATCCCCCTGCGTGCACCACGGGTAGAAAGGTGGGCGGAATAGCAAACCTGATCGATTTAAAACTCTGCAATCTTTCATAACGCGGGATAAAGAGGCGACCAAAAAGGATCGGGCACTCAGCCTGCCGTTCACTTAATATATTTTTTAGGGAAATGAATGAGGTTGTTCATTGACTATCTTGCTCTATCCGATATATATTGCGATATTCGGCATGAGCCTCTTCGTTCTTATCTATGGCGTATCGACTGTGCTAATATACACAGATGACCGAGACATCGGCGAGCGCTTTGGCGGATTCTATGCTCGCGTGGTTGCTCATGCAAGAGACCAAACGAAGAAATCCCCCGGATAGAGTGTGTTGCCCGTGTCCTCCTCTATGATCTCAGCTTCCTTTGAGATCTGAACCTGGCCCTCTCGGATAATATAAAACCGGTCAGCGTCCTGTTTCCCCTCCACGTTGATGTAGGAGTTCTTCTTCATTCTGATACTTTTTTACCTCCAACAGCTGTTTGTCTCCATCGGAGGTGAAACATTTCTATTGTTGACTTCTCATACCCCTGAATTTAGTATTGATACAACTGCCGCCGTCAATATGGCGAACACAAGTGAACAAACGAAAACTCTTACACCGTATCGCTAACAATCCAAAGTCGGCACGCTTTGACGAAGTCGTGATACTACTTGAGGCTTTTGGTTTTCGTTTGTCTCGGGTGAGTGGGAG
Source organism: uncultured Spirochaetota bacterium (assembly GCA_964584875.1). Lineage (GTDB taxonomy): Bacteria > Spirochaetota > B62-G9 > B62-G9 > DRHN01 > CAZPCG01. The sequence continues at coordinate 381 of CAZPCG010000449.1, read as the reverse complement.
TCATCATATTTTTACTCACGATCGCGTACCTCGCCCGGTAAACATTCAAAATGTTCAAGGCGATGCCAAGGCTTACCAGGTGAGACAGATACTAAAGATCGTGGAGTGCTACAATCTAAAATTGGAGGAATGAAGGTGAAAGATTATCATATCAATATTTTCTACAGTGAAGAGGACGGAGGATACATAGCGGATATTCCAGACTTGGAAAGCTGCTCGGCCTTTGGTAGAACCCCTGAGGAAGCTCTGCGTGAACTGGAAATTGCGAAAAAAGCATGGATCGAAGCTGCAACCGCTGAGCGAAAACTGATTCCGCCTCCCTCTTATCGACCCGTCATTTACCAATTCTCTGAGTAAAAGTCTCCTGATCCTCATTTTCTT
>CAZPCG010000448.1:0-2351 GCA_964584875.1 uncultured Spirochaetota bacterium | reverse complement strand
ATGACGAATATTACGGCTGTTCCCAGCCCAGCCGATGTGTTAACCTCCCTCGATACGGCGAGAAAGGAGCACATCCCGAGGTAGTTTGTGAGGAGGATGTTGTTGGTGAATATGGCGGCAAAGAAGATGGCGTAGAATGCAGCACCCCCGTTCATTTCCCTCCCTCCTTCTTCTCCTCTGTCATGACTCCTTTGGCGACCCAGATGAATATCGCAAGCAGGAAAAACGCCCCCGGTGCCATTACCATGATTGTCCACTTTGTCCACCAGTCTCCCAGAAGGGGATATCCCCAGATGGACCCCGATCCCATGAGCTCCCTCACGACGGCTATGGCAAGGAGCACGTATGAGTAGCCGAGCCCCGATGCTATACCGTCCAGGAAGGAGAGGCCCGGGGGATTTGAAAGGGCGAATGCTTCAGCCCTTCCCATGACGATGCAGTTCGTTATGATGAGCCCTACGTAGGGGCCGAGCTCTCTGGATACATCCGGCAGGTACGCCCTCAGCGCTATGTCAACGATGATGACGTAGGAGGCGATGACCAGCGTTTCTGCCATCATTCTTATACGGGCAGAAAGATAGGAGCGGAGCAGGGAGACTGTGAGGTTCGACAGGGCGGTTGTGAATATCAGACCAACACACATAACCACGGTGTTACGGACCACATTGGTGACGGCCAGGGTTGAGCAGATCCCGAGGATCTGGGCGATCACCGGGTTGTTCTTTCCAAGGTCGTCTGAAAACACCCGCTTTACCCTGTAACCTGGCATATCCCTCTTCCCTCCATTCTATTTGAGAATGATTTCCCTTGCATATTTTGTCCCTTCGTTCAAGATATCCCTTATGGCATCTGACGTATAGGTTGCCCCTGTAATTGCGTCAAACTCGTTTTCTTCTGAAGGCTCCCCTTCGGGAACTGTGCTCAGAGGAGTTCTCTTGCCGTGAAACTGCTCTTTGAACCATGATTCCGTGATTCTGCCGCCAAGCCCCGGGGTTTCGTTCTGATCGATTATCTCAAACCCCTGTATAACATCTATACTCCTGTCATACCCTATGGAGACGGTTATGTTTCCCCACAATCCCGGCCCGCTTCGAATGACAACATACCTTTCGGGTTCTGATGTATCAATGCCCATGATCTCGTAGTATTTGACAGCGCCGGCATTGACTGATACTTCTCTGACCCTCCCGGTGTAGAGTTTTTCAACTTCTGCAGGTGCTTCAGGAAGCTCAATCCCTGCGCTTGAAATTACCGCCCGTTTCAACACGATGGACTCGTTTAGCAGTACCGCATCTCTTGTGAAGGTGTATAGAATCGTTGTTATCGATATGAAAAGGAGTGTAATCGCAAGCATCATTAAAATGGGAAAAATCCTCTTTTTGAACAGGGACTGCTCGCCCATAAGTTCATCCCTTTCCGGTCGACTGCTTGATGTAGTAGTCGATTATCGGGGCAAACATGTTTCCCAGGAGAATGGCAAACATCATCCCCTCTCCCCAGATAGAGAATACCCTGATGAGGGATGTCAGCACCCCGATGATTCCCCCATATATCCACCTTCCTGTGTTGGTCTGTGATGCGGATACGGGATCGGTTGCCATGAACAGGATACCGAGCATAAAGCCGCCCCCGAGCACTGCGCTTATGGGGTCGATAGCTCCCTTTACGTCCAACATCCAGAGCACGGTATGCATGATGAGCATGCTCATGGACCCGGAAATAACGATTCTGTAACTTGCGTATTTTTTCAAAATTATGTAGGCGCCTCCAAGCAGGATGATCAGGGCGCTGGTTTCACCGAGACAGCCCGGGGTATTTCCAAGGAGCATGGAAAGCCACGGGACGCCTGCGCCACCTGCGGCTTTCGCCATCGGAGTCGCTTTTGTCACAGCATCGGATGCGAATGCGGAAAAGCCGCCCGGGAGACCGCCGAGGTTATTGACCCATGCTGAGGTCATTGGAACGGCGAAGCTGATGTAGATGAACACCCTGCCTGTGAGAGCCGGGTTGAAGACGTTTCTCCCGAAGCCGCCGAAAGCCATTTTCCCAAAGGTGATGCCGAACACAATACCCACCGCTGCCATCCAGAGGGGGAGCGTTGGGGGGAGAGAGAGCGTTAAGAGAAAGGACGAGACAAAAACGGCCGAGGTAACCGGCTCCCCGTAATACGCCCTGAGAAAGATGTATTCTGTCAAGAACCCGGCTATGGATACTACCGCAAGCATAAGGAGGCTTCGCCATCCAAAGAAATAGATAGATGCTATCACCACAGGAATGAGTGCGTACACAACGGCAACGTTTGCCTTCTGCCAGCGGATCAGGGCTCGGGCCTTTCTCACCTCTTTCACCTG
>CAZPCG010000447.1:0-2353 GCA_964584875.1 uncultured Spirochaetota bacterium | reverse complement strand
TCGCCGGTGTGGAACCAGCCTCCCTTCATAGCCTCAGCCGTCTCATCCGGTGCATTGTAGTAACCTCTGGTAACCACAGCCCCCCGGATGACGATTTCGCCCACTTCCCCCGGAGAAAGCTCCCTGCCCTCATCGTCGAATATCTTCATCTCGACTCCGGGAGCAGGTGGTCCAATAGAGCCTGCCTTGAAGTCCTCTCCGGAAGCATTGAGGCACACGCATGAGGTTGTCTCGGTCAGTCCGTACCCCTCGGCGATGTGGGTCTGGAACGCCTCCTCAAACTCCCTGATCACCTTCACGGGGAGCGGCGCACCCCCGGATATGCAAGCCCTGAGCGAGCCGGGTATGGACGCTTTTCCAGCCCTTGCAAGCTGGAGCAGGTGCACGTACATGGTTGGTATGGCAATGAGAACCGTGGCCCGTACCTCCGATATATTCCTCAAAAGCTCCATGGGGCTGTATTGTGGGATGAGGCTCAGGGCGCAGGTGTGGTAGGCCATCGGTACCAGCGCATCCGCCATGCCGTAGATGTGGAAGAGCGGCAAAACCCCCACGACCCGATCATCAGGCTTGATTGGGAACACATGGTCGACCACATCGCACTCGGCCAGAAAGTTGTTGCCTGAGAGCATGACGCCCTTCGGTTTACCCGTAGTTCCCGAGGTGTACAGCAGAACTGCAGGCTCATCCAGGTCCACCTCCTCTGCGCTGAATGAGCTTGAGGAGCTTACCATGAGCTCTTTGAAGGATACGGTTTCTGCAAGCCTTGCCCCCCCTCTTCCACTTCGAGGGTAGGTAGCAACCTCAACCCCGTTCTTCATGGCCGATTCCTTATCCACCCGAACATCGGCACCGGCAAGAATTCCCTTCTTCCTCACCCCCTGCACCACGACCGTGTCGGGGAGCTCCTCCCTGGAGAGGAGGTACTTCCCCGCTATCCTCCCTTCCACAAGAGCAGAGGGGTAGGCGAGGAGGTCTGCAGCATCGCCATCGGGATTGAAGATGAACCGCCACTTGCTCACTTTACTCTGGTTCTGAGCCCCCGCCGGCTTCTCACCGCGCTTGGTGGTCTCCTTCACCCGTTTCCCGCTTTTCCTCCGATCGCTCCACGATGATTCCTGACTACTCTTTACACCTTCCTTATCGCCGCTTCTGGATTCTGACCTTCTTCCAAACCTCAGTGCCATTCCTCTATCCCGTTGCTGAAATTAAAGATAACTATCAAATCAATCCTTACCTGATAATATAAGAGATTAAGAGTCATCCTGAAAATGAGTATCTGGATCAAGATTGCTTCGTCAGTCGCCTCCGGCTCCTTCCTCGCAACGACAGCCGGCACAATCTTTATCAATATATCCAGCTCCTCTTTTTCCTCAACCGGCAGCGAGGAACTCATCCACCTCATCGAAAAACCGCGAGCGTATCTCTTCTGAGGGCGGCGGGGTGATGAAGCTCACCACAATGTAGAGCACCATGTTGACGATGATCGTGGGCATCACGGGATGCAGTCCGAAGAAAAGCGGGCGGTACAAAAGACCAGCAACGAGGTACACGAGCCCTGCAAGGGTGCCGGCAATAGCTCCCTGGCGGTTGCCCCTTTTCCAGAGTAGTCCACCCACGAGCGCAGGCCCCCATTGTGCAAACCCAGGAATCGTCACCTCGGTAAGGTAGAGAGCCATTGCGGTGCTGTACCTGATCGACACAAGAAGACTGAGAACCACTATGCCCACAACGGCCCAACGGGCCCATCTTATTATCTGCGCATCAGAAGCGTCGGGCTTGAAGAAGCCCTGGATGAGGTCGCGGGCAACGATGACACTCGAGGTCATGAGCTGCACCGCCGCCGTGGATACCGCTGCGGCGATCACACCCATGAGCACATAGATCGAAAACCATCCAGGGAGGTACCTGGTGATGACCGTCTGAACTATCGAATCAGCAGCCTTTACGTCGGTCACCCCGGGCATAACGGCCGGTGCAACGAGGGAGCCCCAGAGAAACGGCATGGTGTAGAAGAAAATCCCCCCGAAGATGAAAATGAGAAGCGGGAACCACTTGAACATCACCTTGTCCCTTGCAGTCATGACTCCTATCACAATGTGGGGCCAGCTGAAGGCCATGAGGCCCACAACCATTGTGCCTCCAATGATGATGGGAGTGAACCTGCCGAGCGGGCCAGGAGCGCTCAGAAGCTTGGGGTTTATCTCCATCAGTCTCTGCGCCGCCTCTGTCAGGCCTCCGGGCAGGAAGCGGTTGAGCACCCATATGAGTGAACCGAGCAGCGCCGACGCATAGATGCATCCGAGGAATATGTTGACCCATGCTACGATCCGCATCCCTCCTAGCATCACCA
>CAZPCG010000446.1:0-2371 GCA_964584875.1 uncultured Spirochaetota bacterium | reverse complement strand
AAGCTCGAGCAGAATGTCGATGCGGTTGCGAAAGAGGAGAACGTGGTATACGCCATCATCCTCGACAGGAAAGGAAGTGTTATTACCCACAGCCATAGACATGACATCATCGGCCAGGTCCTCGAAGACCCTGTAAGCATCAGGGCAGCTTCATCAAGTACACAACTGGTGCAGGATGTACGGGAACCTTTCAGTGGGGATGAAATATGGGACATTGCACAACCTATCTACCAGAACCATGGAGAGAAATGGGGGACGGTGCGCATCGGGTTCTCAAAAAAACAGCTTAAAGCCGAGATTGCCACAAACCGAAGGAACCTCATCATTCTCTCCCTCGTGGCCCTTATACTTGCAGGGGGAGCTGCCACTATCCTCACCGAGAGGATCACCGATCCCATCAGAACGCTCACAGAAGGCGCTCTAGCCATCGCCAAGGGAGACCTGAGCAGGGAAATATCCATCCATACCGGCGATGAGATAGAGAAGCTTTCAAATACCTTCAACCACATGAGAGAGGAACTCTCAAAGAATAGAAACAGACAGAAGAAGCTCATCAACCAGCTCTCGAGGAAGAACAGGCAACTGCAGCATGAAATTGCGGCCAGAGAACAGCTTGAGGGGGAGCTAATAAAAACCGAAAGGCTCAGGGCACTCGGCGAGATGTCCGGAGGAGTGGCCCATGACTTCAACAACATTCTGGGAGCAATTTTGGGCCGCGCACAGCTCCTCCTTGAGAAAGTGGACAATCCGGCATTCAGGAAAGGAATACAGATCATAGAAAAGGCGGCGCTGGACGGAGCCGAAACCGTGAGGAGGGTCCAGGAGTTTACCCGTGTTCGAGCTGATCAGAGCGCATTCGTGGAGATGGACATCAACCAGGTGGTTGAGGACGCCGTGGAGTTCACGAGGTCCCGCTGGAAAAACGAGGCCGAGGCCCGCGGCATATCCATCGATGTACAGCGTGAATTCGGTGACATTCCACCTTTGGTTGGAGACCCTCCAGGACTCCGGGAGGTTTTCACCAATCTCATCATAAACGCCGCGGATGCCATGCCGAAGGGAGGCACTTTGCGTATCTCAACCGCTGTCGATTCTAACTCAGTCATCATCAATGTAGCTGATTCCGGTATTGGTATGAGCCAGGAAGTCCAGAAGAGGATCTTCGATCCATTTTTCACCACCAAAGGCACCAGGGGCAGCGGGCTCGGATTGTCGATTTGCTACGGCATCATCTCAAGGCACAGGGGTGAAATAAAGCTCAAAAGCCGGGTGGGGGAGGGTTCAACCTTCTCAATCATCCTCCCTCTCCATCTCTCAGGGAAAAAGGTCGAAGTAGAGGCTCCTTCAATTCCCGACCTTATTCCGGCACGTGTGCTCGTTATCGACGATGACGATGTATTCAGGGCAGTAATAGCGGACACCCTGCTCCAGTCGGGATGCCGTGTTGATGAGGCAGGAAGCGGAAGGGAGGGTCTTGAGCTCTTTTACGCGGAGAAATATGACCTTGTCCTGACCGACCTCGGCATGGAGGACATGTCAGGAAGGGAGGTTGCCGAACGGCTGAAGGAATACTCACCACTTACACCTGTGGCACTCATGACAGGGTGGGGCGCCCAGCTCGACGAGGAGAAACTGCATGACAGGGGGATAGATTTTATCATTGCAAAACCCTTCAAACTTGGCGAGCTCAGGAACATGGTCTATCAGGCAGTGGCTATGAGAAAGAGCAAGATCTGACGACCCGCAGGCATCAGCAATCCGGTGGTTTAAGCAACACGATCGTTGCACCCCACCCGCCAGCGTCCTCCCCGGCGGGCCTGAACAGCTCCACCTCATCAATTCTCTCGAGCAGCGCATGGACCGTCCTTCTGAGCGCGCCGGTTCCTTTGCCGTGTATGATACGCACCTGCAGGATGCCCCGCTCTCGACAGGCTGAAAGGTAATCAGGAATAAGCTTTTTTACATCACAGGGCCTGAAGAAGTGCAGGTCGAGGGTTCCATCGATTGGAAGCTCAACAATGTCATGCTGAGCGGGTCCAACATCCCAGATTTCTCGTTCATCATCCATATGGCATTCAAAAACCTCCAAGAAACGCAGGGTTTACATACACAAAACCCAGAGAAGTTTAACCCTGTTACCTGAAGGAAAAACTGAATCACGCTGAATACACTCCAACGCTAACATTTGGTCTATTGCTTGACAGCATAATCTCCCTATGACATAATCTCGTTGATGAACTAAAAACCATTTTGGTGAGATAAGACCAAATAATATAATGTCTCAAAAACATAAAAAGATCGTGCTTGTTTTCAGTCCCTTTATTGAACCTTCCTATATACCTTTAGGCATCGCTCAGTTAAAAAGCTACAT
>CAZPCG010000445.1:0-2372 GCA_964584875.1 uncultured Spirochaetota bacterium | reverse complement strand
TTACCCCTGAGCTCTGGAGCAATGGTCATAATCTTAAGGGAAGAACCTGTAAGGCAAAGGATGTCCTCGAGAAGCTGAGATGAGGGCTTTGAGATGCACTCAGGCAGTATCATCCCCCTCCTCTGGGGTGAAAGAAATGGTCCCTCGATATGTATCCCGAGCAGTTTGGCTCCCCCGAGGTCAAGGTCTACTGCCTCTGCTGCAATTTTCAGATGTCTGTTATTACCCCCAGGCCTGTATACGGTCGTTGCAAGAAACCCGGTGACACCGAAACGGGCACATGTTTTTGAGATGGCATAGAGAGCTTCAAGGGTTCCATCAAGGACATCTGCGCCTCCGGCTCCCTGGATATGAACATCAATGAAGCCTGGTGCAACGAAGCGACCATCGGCGTCGAGAATGGGCAGTTCATCGCAGCAGGGCAGAGTTTTGCCGGTCCGTATTATTGTGCCATTGCTTATTAAGATATCTGTTGTCTCACCTGGTTCAGTATTTTCCAGGAATCGGCAGTTTCTTACAAGCAGGGTATTTACTGAGACTGAGGGATTGGAGGTAGAGTCAACCATTTTCACCCTTGAATTATGGATAAACGTTTTAACTGCTCTCTCTGCTTAATCAGTCCATGTAGTAACCGCCGTTTATGTTCACGCACTCACCGGTGATATACGAGGCCTCATCTGAAGCGAGGAACATCATCAAATATGACATGTCCTGTACAGTACCCAGTCGGTTAACCGGTATCTGTTCAGCAGCTTTACTTTTTTTCTCCTCATTCCAGTATTTCATCATCGTTGTCATAACCGCATGCGGAGCAATCGCATTTACTGTGATTCCAAAAGGACCGAGTGCACGTGCAGCAGACCTTGTAATTGTGATAACTGCTCCCTTTGAAGCTCCGTACACGATGGTAGTTGTATTATCACCCCTTTTTCCCGTTATGGAGGCAACATTTACGATCCTTCCATATCCCTGCGCCTTCATAACTGGGGTGACGGCTCTGATTGCGTAGAGAACTCCCTTTACATTTATATCAAGGGTTTTGTCAATGAGTTCGTCGGTGAGCTCCTCGATTGTTCCTGTTTTAAGAAGTCCGGCATTGTTTATCAGTATGTCAATTCTTCCAAAATTATCGAGCGTTTTCTGAATCATATTTTCAACCTTTTCCCTTTTCGACACATCACCGAGCAATGCCAGACATGTCCCTCCTTTTTCCTCTATTTCCCTTTTTACTTCATCTAATAGTTCTGGGATAATGTCGGATACAACCACCTTCCCGCCTTCGGCAGCCATATCAAGGGCAACCTGCTTGCCCATTCCCTGACCTGAACCTGTAATGATAGCAACCCTTCCTTCAAACCTTTTCTGTATCCTTGGCGCCATGTTTGAAGTAACCTCCTTAGAATTGAGTCAGAACGCCTCACTTCACACTGGTGGAAATCAGGGAAGCCATGGAGCTGAAGAATGGAGCGGTGGACTCGCCTAAAATTTTCGTCCATCCCGCCAGGAGCAGGCTTAAACAACGACGAGCTCTATGCCGAGGTCCAGTATCACGTGCCGGTATTCATCGTTGATTTCATCATCGGTAATGACCATGTCGAACTCCCTCAGGTCCGCAAAGTAGGCTATCTTCGTCTTTCCAAACTTTGAGGAGTCGGCGAGCAGTATCCTGGTCTTTGAGGAGCCCATGGCGGCCTTCTTTGTTTCGAGCTCGTAAGGGTTTGCGCAGGTTACGCCCAGCTCTGAGTGCACACCCGCCGCCGACATGAACGCCTTATCGGCCCTCGTTCGTCTGATGAGGCTTATCCCTTCCTGGCTCTCGAACATGAGGGTGTTTTCATGAAAATACCCACCTGCGAATATCGGGTTGCAGTTCTTTTTCCTGTATATTTCCACGAGTATGTTGAGGGCGTAACAGATTATGGTGACCGGAATGTCCTCCCTCATGAACTTTGCAAGATATTCGCTGGTTGAGCCCACATCGATGATGACAGTATCGTTCGGTTCAATCAGGGAGGCTGCCCTCTGCCCGATCCTCATCTTCTCTCTTATCCTTCTCGTCTCTTCGTGGGTGATGAGATACTTTTCATCCTCTTCTTCCAATGCAATCGAAGGCTTGAAAATTGCCCCTCCAGGGATAAGCTTCACGATGTTGTCCTGGGAGAGAAGATTCAGGTCCCTTCGTATAGTCATCTCGGAGACGTTAAGTTTCCTGGTTAGCTCTTTGATGTTCGCCACGTTCTTCGATCTGAGAATGTTGATTATGTCCTTGATTCGCTGGTTTTTATTCACAGAAATCCCACGGAATACAGCAGTTTCATGTCACACTGCCGGAATTGCGGGTACCTATTATTCAAAACAGCGGCGACCCACAC